>NZ_CATNHH010000008.1:0-221599 GCF_950098555.1 Citrobacter sp. T1.2D-1 | reverse complement strand
CGCGATCAACAACCTGTTTGACTGCTTCAATTTTAAACTCTTCGGGATAACGCTTACCGCTCATGGGCACCTCTCTTTAAGCCATCTTAAATGACTCTGAGGTGTCTGTTAAACCCGTGGCGATTCAGTTTGCTCCAGTTCTTCTTCAGACTTTGTTGTGAAACCGATCCCGTAAACTGACTGTCCGGTATAAATATTGCCGAAGGCAGTTAGACGCAGACCTGCGATCGTACCGACCCATTTATCACGGTATGCTCGCATGGTAGTTGAGGCATCCTCACTCATACTAAATATTCCATGCCAATTAGGAACATCTCCCCAGCTCGCTATGACGAGTTCATCTCTCTGATTTTCCAGGTCTGCAAGGTGGTCTTCGGCTATTTCCAGATTTCGTTCTGCACGTCTGACTGAGCGCTCGCGTTTTGCAATAACCTCTGAGGCATCGCTAATTAGCTTTTCAATGGCTTTGATATTTTCACCAGTTGGTAAACTGGACATATCAGTCTCCTGCGGCCGTGGAGAAGGTGACTTGCTCATTGCCCGACCTCCCGACTAACCTTCGTACCGCGTGCGACTTCCGGAATTTGTTTCCACAGGCGCGCGGTCCATTCAGGTTTAAGATGCTCCGGATTGGAGGAACGATAAATTGCGGTCACGTTGCTGCGTTTAGCATCGCCTGTGACTTCTATTGTCAGGCGATCATTAGCTGCCCAGTTCCGGCTCATGCGATAATAAGACCCAGGTTGGGCTGACCAACTGGCACCTTCTGAAATTGCCGATGCTGACCAGCCAGCATTTCCCTGGCCATTGTTTCTTGCTGCTGAAACATCTTCATCTGAGGGAAAACCATAATGTTGCTTCAGGCGTAGTGCAGCAGTATCTACGCCGACTGGCAGGCTGAATGCCTGGGTAATCTCATTACGTTCAGCCTGTTTGTCAGAAGTATGCTGCTCTCCAGGTGATATCATTGTGCTGACATCTGACAGTTGCTGCTGAAACTGATTGAGCTGGTTCTGGCTACACCCCGCAAGAGCCATAAGTACAAAAGAGATACCTGAGCAAAGAATGAGTTTTTTCATAGTGTTCTCCTGAGGACTTCCAGGGCTGTCAGTAAACAGCCCCTTCATTTTGCTGGATCAGAAAGTGAATTGAAGTTGTGCAACCGCCCCGTAGGTACGATCAGTGCCTGCGATGCCCGTGATATCCAGGTGAACCACATCAAACGGAGAGAACCCCAGGCCGGCAGTGAAAGCATTGCCTTCTCCGGAAGCCATGTTCTGGCGGTAACCCGCACGCACCTGCATCCAGTTCCAGGCATTAATCTCGGCACCCAGACTTGCAAACTGACGCTTATTATCACTGGTGAAACCACTCGCTTCAGTCAGGTCGACATCGAGCGCGGTTGTGATGAAGCTGTTGTGCCATGAGGCGCCGGCAGTGGCCTGCGGTTTAATCTTGAACGTTCCCTTTTCACCATTTACTTCTTTGGTATCGATTGAGCGGGGGATGATATTTTGTACGGCCAGACCGAGAGTCCAGTTATCGTTCAGGTTTGTGGACAGACCGACGTCGGCGTTAAAACCGGTTTTGGTATTGCGGTACTCGCTGGAGTCAATGTCGTTTTTGTCAAAATTACTGACGGAAACGTTGTAGTTAAACAGGTCAACGCGCTGGTATTTTGGTGTGATACCAAAGGACCAGGCATGTCCTGCAGTTTCGAACTCATGCGCCATGGCCACGCCGACATCGGTGATCACAGCCGCACGACCGTAGGCTCTTGACGTAAGTGAGTCAGTATCCACTGCAGAAGGGGGGATTGTGCCATCGGCGACCTTGTCGAGGTATTCCAGGTCGTGATCGCTGACCTTACCATCGACAGAGACAGTACCCCATGATTTCACCACAACGGCGAACGGTAGTGTCTGGTTCGGCACAGTTGCAATAACTGAAGCCCCGACCTGGCCGTTCGCATGTGTGTTTTTCAAATCCTGAAGCTTACTCTTGAGTGCCGCGGCGCTTTCGCTGACACCGGACTGATTAGCGACGGCGCTGTCGAAACGATCCCAGAGGTCCTTAACATCATCCGCTTTATCCACGGTTTTATCCGGGTCAGAGACCTGGGCGCCCATCGATGGCAGCACCAGGCTGAAATCATCGGTTGGTCCGGACGTAGTTAACAGAGCAGGGTTAGACAGAGCAGCTGTACCGTAGTGCGCGGATGCCACGCCGGTGCCACCCATAGCATCACCGCGTGCCTCCATCCAGTTCGTCGCAGCATTAACCGATGGCACTGCGGAAACCAGAAGAGCAAGGGAAACGCAGCGTGTAATCATTGAAATTGAAGCTTTCATCATTTATATCCTTTGTCGTTTATGGTGTTTAAGGCAAAAAAAACCCCTGGCGCTGGCGCACCAATAAAACAATGTGTCTGACTGGTTATTTCACTTAATATTGAGGGCTGTTATTTGGCTAACAAATTTACTCCATTCTGGTGTTATAAATTCCTCAGGGAAAAGAAAAGGTTCTCTTTCCTCTTCGGTCCAAATATTTTGAGAAAACTTACCTGACTCTGTTCGTTGAAGTTTCTGAATCTCCCACAGTGCAGCGGCCGGAAGTATCTTTCCTTCTCTCAGCGCATCCAGTAAATAACCGGATGCATAAAATGTGTCGAAACTGTTGAGAATATGCGCTCTGAAGAGAATGTTGCTCATGCTCAGAAATGAATTAAGTTGTGTTTTATAAGCACCTGAAGATGGACAGTGCCCGATACATTCAACTACACGAATTGTTGTGTTATTAACGGTTTTATAGCGCCGAATAAAAATGAAAACATGTCCGGATTCGTCTTTGATATCTCCTGAGGTGTATTGATTCTCTCTGACCAGGAATATGTCAGGACGGGTCAGGTTGTCGTCAGATGTATATTCCTGAATTCTTTTTTTAATTATCATGGCAACCTGCATCCATTCGCTGAAAGCGGTCAGGTACACTGGCCGGGGATCACTTCCTTCCAGCCATCTGGTACTTACACAGAACCAGTCAGATAGCTGTTTCAGCAAAGGTGCAGTTAAGTAATCCATCGTTCTTTCACGGCTTTCCAGAACGCTCAGACCGATATTCCAGTCCGAGAGCAGGCGAGCCACGTCCAGTACCGACAGGCGGTGCTCATCCATCAGCAGCCAGAACCGTTCGTGGATATGTGTGATCACAGCCTGTCGGGGGATAAGCGTCTCGCGCATGATACCCTCGACGAGAATATTGACCAGTTCAGCTGATGAAATACCCAGGCGTCCTGATACCAGTGTGACGAAATCCCTGACAGCTGGTTTAAAACGTATTGCAATAGGGCTGCCAGACGTTTTCTTTCCGTCCGAAAGCTGGGCTACCAGCTGCTGCATATTTTCATCCCGTTCAGTGATGATACTGGCAAGGATGGAGGTGATGTTCAGACGGTTCATATCATTTCCCGGTGTTGGCTAATACATTAATTCGACTTAAGTTATTAATTATTGTATCCACTGTGGATACGTTACCGCGCACCAGAGTGGATGTATAACGATGAAAATCGATCGTTCAGATCGACTACATTGATGTAGCCAGTGTGACAACAGGTGAAAAATCAAAACAGGGGAAATTATTTTTCCGGATTGAAAGTTTTTCGTATGACAAGAACGGGCCATAACGTTCTGGACGGTACACGCCAGCGCCACTGTGCAAGAAGAATTTCCAGTTGCATAACTGCACGCGCAGCGGGTGTGAAGGGGACATGTATGACATGGCTTCGGTAATGTCCGGCCTGAATCTGAAGATGCCTTCTGATACGTTTAATTCGATAAGAGGTGAGGAGATGGGAGGCAATCACGATGGTGTTTTCTCTGCCACTGAGAGCGTCCTCTATACTGGTTAGCACTCCATTCCAGAACCAGGCCACACGTTCGGATGAAATACTGACGGTTGGCTGGTTTGGCGACAGATGCACGAATATCCTTGAGCTGCGCTTATGGTAGCTCAGGATGCAGGGCTGGTTGATGAGTCTGCGCTGCATCCAGTTCACCACTCTCAGAGAAAAAGGGGATAGCAAAACAAGCCCCCAGAGATACACCATCCCATCCTGATACCCCGTAATCAGAGCGATGAGCCCGTAACTCACAAGACCCCAGCAGAGGATAATTCCAGAGACTACTAATCTTTGCATTTCTGTCGCTTCCCTCAGATTTCTGATGGCGCTTAAGGAAGCATGCTGATTAATTCTCTTCATCTGAAAACTGTGAACCGGCCTTTAAGGATTAATGCAAGTTCGTTTTGTTTAATCAGGAACTAAGGCTTTTGACTTGCAAAATACAACCGTCTCCATAGCGTAGCGTCAATTCGGAATCTGGTTATGGGGTGGTTATGCGTGGACTGAAATGGTTAACAGGCCTTGGGCTGGCAGTCGGAACGGAACACTCAGTAAGGCCATCCGTGCAGCCGGCGCAAGCGGGAGGGTTCCGGAACGTACTGTCCGGTCAGTTGTTACTGGGAACTGCGGAGCGACAGAAGTTCGTCCGGATGTTGCGGGAAAATTGCCCACTGTCACAGTCTGCCTTTGACGAATTCTGGCTAAAACCCTTAGAGCAAATGGCCGCTCGCGTTCAGGAAGTACCGGCAGCCTGGGCGGGGCCGTTCGCCACTCCAGGGGGCTTTACTGACCTCAGTTTATCCGTGGCCGCAAGTGCCGTGAGGCTGGTACGCGGTATGATGTTACCTCCGGGAGCGACGCCTGAGGAGCAGGCAGAGCAGGGGCCAGCCTGGATATGCGCAGTGTTCTGGGCTGGGCTTTTTCATCATCTTGACTGGTTGTCGCAGATTGAAGGGAGCCTGGCGAACGGAAAAGCCTGGTGTCCGGGGATGGAAATACCCGGTGCAAACTGGCGGGTGCGTCCCCGGCAGGGGAGAACGGCTTCAATGAACGGAATGTACATTGCCAGTAAACTCATCCCGGATGCTGCGGCTATCTGGCTTCAACGCTGGCCGGCGATTTCAGGTGCGCTATTTTTGTACCTCAGCGGACAAAAAGCTCAGTCTGGAATTCTCAACAGCATCATCAGCGATGCGCTTGCCAGCGTTGCCAATAAATCAGGAACCGTTTCTGGTACAGCAAGCCCCTCTGAAAGCGATAAGGTGATCACCACAGGGGAGGAAGGGGAGGAAGAATCCAGAACAAACAATATCCCAAATTTAATAGACGACGATATGCATCAAACGTCCAGTCACAAAAATATAACACCGGTTCCAGAGCCAATTAACAATGCATCAATAGGTTACGATACTAACCAGACAGGTGATTATGCTGCCAAGGATGTTACCGGTCAGGTTACGTTGCTTTCGGCATTTGATAATCATGATACGCAGTCATCCGATGAACGAACAGGTGATGACACTGTCCCGGATGAGTCGGTATCAACCGCAGAACTTCTTAGCGTGCTTGACCAGATGTCGGGCTCTGGTGCACCTGTTGTTGAAGCGAAGGTTGAAACTACTTCTTCTGAAGAGTTTTCGCTAGTCGGGATGGAATCTGGCACTCCAGGAGAAAAGTTTCTGGACTGGCTGAAATCCTCAATCCATGACGGTACGGTTAGTGTCAATGAGGGCGAGAGTTTTGCACATATTCTTGCTCAGTTTGTATTCATTGTTTCACCTGAGTGTTTTTTTAAATATTTATCGCTGAATACAAACGAGTCACTGGATAAATCAGCGTTACAAAAAAGCTTTGAAGCTCTGAACGTTCATTATTCACGAAATGGTAAAGGCCTCTGGCATTACCATAAATACGATACGCCGGACAAAAGCGGTCGTTACACCAAAATGTCAGGATACATGCTGAGCGCTGACATTATTTACAGAAAAGGAACCTGTCCACCGGACAGCGTATGGCTTGCACGAAGAAATTAATACTATTGCTTAAGTCAGAATAACAATATACGAGGTGAATATGAACAATGCATTTGAACAAGTGCTGGATGATTATTTTTTCAGTAAATCTTTGCGCCCGGCTACGGAGTGGAGCTACAGGAAGGTAGTCAGATCATTCATTTCCTTTAGCGGTGAAGGTATTTCACCTGAGCAGGTTGATAAAACGCTGGTTTTAACGTGGCGCCGAAAAATTATCCATGAGGAAGGACTGAGCAGAACGACCTGGAATAATAAAGTGACTCATATGCGCGCTATATTTAATCACGCCATCGTTAATGGGCTTGTAACGATGAGGGAAAATCCTTTCAACGGGGTAATTACCCGACCCGATGTCAAACGCAAAAAAACACTGACTGATGTGCAGATGAATAAAATTTATCTGCACATGCAGGCGAGGGAAGAGGATGAACGGACTGGTATGATGGAGTTAAGAAAAAGCGCCTTACGGCCAGCATGGTTCTGGTTAACGGTACTGGATGCATTGCGGAGAACAGGGATGCGCCAGAACCAGCTGCTGCACATTCGCCTGGAGGATGTAAATTTTGAGCACCGATGGATTAATCTCCGGCCTGAGGGTTCCAAGAACCATAAGGAACACCGGGTTCCGATTACTGAAAACCTACGACCCAGACTTGAAAGGCTCTATAACCTTTCCCTTGAGCGTGGCGCGAAGATGCAGGATCAGTTGTTTAATCTTTCTCGCTTTGATGGCCGGAAGAATGAAATCAGCAGCAACATGGATTATCCGCCGTTGCGCGCGTTTTTCAGACGACTTTCACGAGAATGCGGTTTTACAGTCAGCCCGCACAGATTCCGACACACCATCGCGACTAACCTGATGCGTTTGCCGGATCGTAATCTGAAGATGGCACAGGACCTGCTGGGTCATTCAACGCCGGCGGTCACGCTGGAGTATGTTGAAAGTGACCTGGATAAGGTCCGGGACATGCTGGAGGAGCTGGATGCGGCATAAGACTAATCTTAAGTTAAATCTAAGTTGATGAAATTAAAAATGGAAAAAAAAGGGATGTTTGCTTTACAAAAGATTGACACAGGGAAGATCTGAGGGTAAATACGTTCGTGAAGTAAATTGTGGACGTGAGAAATCCAGAGGATGGTTCGAACATCCTCTGGATTTAAGTCCCGTGTTCAACTGATGCGGTAACACAAGTACCATCATCATGCCGTCTGGGGACTACTGTCTTGCCCGTTAAGGATCTCATCTCTTAACGAACAGGCTCTGAAGAAGTGGTGCCCGGACTCGGAATCGAACCAAGGACACGGGGATTTTCAATCCCCTGCTCTACCGACTGAGCTATCCGGGCAACGGGGCGCATTAAAACCGATCCGCCTCATTTCGTCAACGAAATTTCTTCAATTCAACGCAGACTGCACAATCTATCACCACTTTGCTGTTATTGCACGCATTCTCAAGCGAAATACGCGGTCCAGGCGGCGGAGATCGGCATGGCGAGGATCAGCGCCGGAAGCATATTGACCACGGCAAACATTTTGATTCCGCAGATGCGTAAACCGGTGGCGACCAGCAGCAATCCCCCGACCGAGCTGAAATCGGCCATCATCGCGGGGGTGGTGAGCGGCAAAATGAGCGCCGCGCAGGTAGCCAGTGAAAGCTGGATGAGCAGCATCGGGGCAGAGATAACCGAAACGGCGATACCGAGCGAACAGGCGAAAATCATGGCGGTAAAGAAATCGAGGAAGGATTTAGCAATCAGGATACTCGGATCGCCTGTCATCCCTTCGCGCATCGCCCCAAAAATCCCCGTACCGCTGGCGCAGAAAAGAACAATGATGGCGACATAATTCTGGATAAACGATTCATGGGGCTGCTTTTTACCCGGGCGCATAAAGAGCGTCTGCGCTTTCGCGACGGCGTTGTTGATCCCCTTTTCCAGATAGCAAAACTCACCAATTAACGCACCGACCAGCGTTGCCAACACCATAACCGGAAGATTGGCGCATTTGACCACCAGTAAAATACCAATGCCAAGTGACGCGAGACCGAAAATAGAGGTCATTGAGACGCGAATCCGTTCCGGTAAACGTTGGCTAAGAAGGGCACCAATAACGCCACCCACCAAAACGGCGCTGGCGTTAATAAAAGGTCCGATTACCACGTTAGCTCCTGTTAATTATTATGTCAGATTGCATTATTATGACCCGATTCTCATTTTCAGTGTTGTTTAACCGCAACAAGTGTGCATAAGAATTAAATCTTGCCCCTCCTGGTTAAAGGTGCCATGATTGCGCGAATTTTCTCCAGTCCGTTTGGGGCCGCACGGGATGAACGCTACACCTTCACATCACCTTTCGCATCGCCGCTTAGCGCGATGGCTGCCCCTTCTCGTTATTCCCTCCCTTTTACTCACCATGCGGTGAGGGCAACGTATGCTCACTGCAGGACAACAGTAAAATCAGAAGCGGTCTGCTTTTACTGATGTCTGGCGGTCGGAGCTGGTGACCAGTTTGACCCAAACATCTCGTGGGGCAGGGCATTGAGCCTTGTCCGGGACTCTTATTCTCCCGAAACGGGTTTTTGCGCTTATGAAATCAATGAACATTGCCGCCAGTAGTGAACTGGTCTCTCGTTTATCTACTCATCGCGGCGTTGTGGCGCTGGACAGTACCGACTTCACCGATGTCGCGGCGGTCGTCATGACCGTTGCCGATAGCCGTAGCGGCATTCTTGCTCTGCTCACACGTACGGGCTTTCATCTGCCGGTCTTTATTCTCACTGAAGAGAAAATGGATCTACCCGCAGGCGCGACGGCGCTCATTAGCGGAAATGCGCAGGAGTGGCTGGAGCTGGAATCAGCCGCCTGTCTGTATGAGGAAGACCTTCTGCCGCCGTTTTACGACACGCTGACGCAGTATGTGGAAATGAAGAACAGCACGTTTGCCTGTCCGGGGCATCAGCACGGTGCGTTCTTTAAAAAACACCCGGCCGGACGTCACTTCTATGACTTCTTTGGCGAAAATGTCTTTCGCGCGGATATGTGCAATGCCGACGTGAAGCTCGGCGATCTGTTGATTCACGAAGGTTCGGCCAAACATGCGCAGAAGTTTGCCGCAAAAGTCTTTCACGCCGATAAAACCTATTTCGTTCTGAACGGCACGTCGGCAGCGAATAAAGTGGTCACCAATGCGCTGCTGACGCGTGGCGATCTGGTGCTGTTCGATCGCAACAACCACAAATCGAATCATCACGGAGCGCTGATTCAGGCGGGGGCGACCCCGGTGTATCTGGAAGCCGCCCGTAACCCGTTTGGTTTTATCGGCGGGATCGATGAACACTGCTTCGATGAAGCGTATCTGCGCGAACAGATCCGTGAAGTGGCAGAGGATAAGGCGGAGCTGCCACGCCCCTTCAGACTGGCAATCATCCAGTTGGGAACCTACGACGGAACTATCTATAACGCGCGTCAGGTGATCGACAAAATCGGTCATCTCTGTGACTACATCCTGTTCGACTCAGCCTGGGTTGGCTATGAGCAGTTTATCCCGATGATGGCCGACGGTTCGCCGCTGCTGCTGGAATTGAATGAAAACGATCCGGGTATCTTCGTCACCCAGTCGGTGCATAAGCAGCAGGCCGGGTTCTCGCAGACTTCGCAGATCCACAAGAAAGATAATCACATTCGCGGCCAGGCGCGTTTCTGCCCGCATAAGCGGCTGAACAATGCGTTTATGCTGCACGCCTCAACCAGTCCGTTCTACCCGCTGTTTGCCGCGCTGGACGTCAATGCCAAAATCCACGAAGGAGAGAGCGGCCGACGCCTGTGGGCAGAATGTGTGACGTTGGGAATTGAGGCGCGTAAGGCAATCCTTGATCGCTGTAAGCTGCTTCAGCCGTTCATTCCCCCGGTCGTTGACGGTCAGGCGTGGCAGTCGTATCCCACCGAGGTAATTGCCCGTGAGCGGCGCTTCTTCAGCTTTGCACCGGGCGCAAAATGGCATGGTTTTGAAGGGTATGCCGACGACCAGTATTTTGTCGATCCGTGCAAGCTGCTGCTCACCACGCCGGGCATTGATGCACAGACAGGGCGTTATACTGATTTTGGTATTCCGGCGACCATTCTGGCTCATTACCTGCGCGAAAACGGTATTGTGCCGGAGAAATGCGATCTCAACTCGATTCTGTTCCTGCTGACGCCCGCCGAGAGTCCGGAAAAGATGGCGCATTTGACGGCGATGCTGGCGCAATTCGAACAACATATTGAAGACGATACCCCGCTTGCAGAGGTACTTCCGACCATCTTCAATAAATATCCGGTGCGCTACCGCGACTACACCCTGCGCGAACTGTGCCAGGAGATGCACGATCTGTACGTTAGCTTTGACGTGAAGGATCTGCAAAAAGCGATGTTCCGTCAGGAGAGCTTCCCGGCGGTGGCGCTGAATCCGCAGGATGCGCACAGTGCTTTTATTCGCGGTGATGTTGAACTGGTGCGCATTCGTGATGCCGAAGGCCGTATCGCGGCGGAAGGGGCGCTGCCATATCCTCCTGGTGTGCTGTGCGTGGTGCCGGGCGAAGTGTGGGGCGGGGCGGTACAGCGTTATTTCCTGGCGCTGGAAGAAGGGGTCAATATGCTGCCGGGGTTCTCGCCGGAGTTGCAGGGCGTTTACAGTGAAACCGATGCTGACGGAATTAAGCGGTTGTATGGGTATGTTTTGAAGTAATCGAAGGAGAATGCCGGATGGCGTTTGCGCTTATCCGGCCTGGTATTCGCTGTAGGCCGGATAAGACGCGAAAGCGTCGCCATCCGGCAGAGAGATTAATGTGCGACGGTCTGCGTGCCGGTCGGTACGCGAACGTGTTTGTACTTAAACAGCGCCACGAAGGCAAAGGCCAGAACCAGCGAGTAGCCGGCAAAAATCAGCCACACGGTTTGCCAGTCGGTAATGCCGTTCAGAGTGTAATACTCCACCACTTTCCCGCTCACCACGCCGCCGAGGATACAGCCGAAGCCGTTGGTCATCATCAGGAACATGCCCTGCGCACTGGCGCGAATTTCGGGGCGAACTTCTTTCTCAACGAACACCGAACCGGAGATGTTGAAGAAGTCGAAGGCGCAGCCATAGACAATCATCGACAGAACCAGCAGTACGGTACCAAACGGGCTCGGGTCACCGTAGGCGAACAGGCCGAAGCGCAACATCCACGCTACGATACTGATCAGCATCACGTTCTTGATACCGTAACGGCTCAGGAAGAACGGAATGGTCAGGATGAACAGCGTTTCGGAGATCTGCGAGATCGACATCATCACCGACGCGTGCTCAACGATAAAGCTTCCAGAGAACAGCGGGTTGTTATCGAAGCTGTGCAGGAAGGTGTTCCCGAACATGTTGGTAATTTGCAGTTCTGCGCCGAGCATCATCGAGAAGATGAAGAAGATCGCCATGCGCTTGTTCTTAAACAGCGCGAAAGCATCCAGACCCAGCATTGAGGTCCAGCTTTGATTCTTCTGCTGATTCGCCACCGGGATGTGCGGCAGGGTCAACGTAAACAGCACCAGTACCACAGAGAGCGCGGCGCCAATATACAGTTGCATATGGCTCAGTTCGAAGCCGGAGAAACTCACGGCCCACATGGCGACGATAAAACCGATGGTGCCCCAGATACGAATCGGCGGGAAGTCGGTGATAATGTCCATGCCTGCGTTCTGCAAGCGATAATAGGAAATGGTGTTGATAAGCCCAAGCGTTGGCATATACGCCAGCGAGTTAAGCAGGATGACGAAGAACATCGCTCCCGGCGTGGTGACTTCGGCGGCGATGAACAGCGTTATCGCGCCCACCACGTGACAGATGGCGTAGACCCATTTTGCACTGAGCCACTTGTCCGCCACAATACCCAAAAGCGTCGGCATCAGAACCGCCGCGATCCCCAGTGAACTGTAGACTGCACCAATAGAAGCACCGTCAAATTTGAGGGTGACAAACATATAGGATCCGAGGGTTGTCAGCCAACTTCCCCACAGGCAGAACTGCAGAAAAGAGAGTATTTTCAGCTGCAGCTTAAGATTCATGTTAATTTCCTCACACCATAAGGCGAATGGATGTTTCGATTGGCACAAATGCCGTTGCTGTATGATGTGATTCTATCAATGACTGTGGGCGATTTTTTGTTACCTGTGACAAATAATTGCAAAACAATTCCCTTTTGCAATGCTAAAGGGTGATGGTCGTCACGATTTCTTGACTCACCCGCTCACCGTTTTATCGGGAGCGGGGGAAGAGGGGAATCAGTTCCGCCGATAGGTTTTTTGCGCGGAATTGACTTTATACAGGTAGCGGCGCGATTCAGAAGAGGGATGACGCGTGGTTAACGTCTGGTACACATCCCCTGGCGTCATGCTGTTGATGATCGTCGCGGCCTGCACTTTATCACTGGAGAAGACGCGCAGTACGCTGCCCGCCCCGCCGTTGTAGGCGGTGATTACCGCATAGCGTCGCGAGGTGGGATTATCGATTCCGCCCAGATAGACATTATTGAGCATCGCCAGATATGCGGTGCCGGTATCAATATTGCTGGCCGGATCGAACAGTTCACTGCGGCTCGGCGTACCGGAGCGGCCCTGCGAGCGATAAACGTCTTTCCCGGCGGTATGCTGAACCACCTGCATCAGACCCAGCGCATCGGAACGGCTCACGGCGTACGGGTTGAAGGACGACTCCGTCTGCATAATCGCCAGAATCAGCGACTCATCAATGCCATATTTATGGGACGCCTTGCGCACCATGCCGAGGTACTTATGCGCACGTTTATCCAGGTGGTTCGGCACCAGGTTAATCGTCACGCTGAAAATCATACGGATCCCGTTGCTGCGGCTTTTCATCCGCGTTTGCAGCAGGTAATCGGCGAAGTTCGTGGCCCGGCCTTCCCAGCGGATGGGTTGTCCCGTGTGATCGAGCACCTGACCGTACAAGAACGGTTCTCTGGAGATCTGAATGTCATCGACGTCAGAGTAGAGGTCGACAGAGGTGGGATCGTCACCCATCAGCAGCGTTTTAATAATGGCGCGACGTAAATGCGCCGCAGGCTCCGTCCCGGCGATGGTCTCAACGGTTATGGTCCCGTCGTCAAAGTTGATATGGCTGCGGGTCTGATATTGATCGGTGTACTTCACGTAGTCCTTCGGACCGGCGATCAGCACTTCCTGATAACCCCACAGATTCTCAATGTTGTGGGCAAACTGCCCCATGAGAATGTCAAAACCGTTGGTATCCTTGACCCAGGCTTCGTTATAAGAATCGCCTTTTTTGGTCGAGCTGGAACAGGAGATGAGCAACGGCGCAATAACGGCAAGCGCGAGAAATTTTTTCATCATTCCGGGAGTGCGTGTTGTGTTTGTCGTTGTGCCATTTTACCGGATAGCGTCATCATTGAGCGACCTACGAATCGTGCCCGCGTAGGCCGGACAAGGCTGTTTACGCCGCCTCCGGCTTCTTTGCATTGCCCGATGGCGCTGCGCTTATCGGGCCTGGAAAATTAGCGCTATAGGCGTTATTTACCTTCCGGCGTATAACCTTCGATATGCACGTCTTTACCTTCAAACAGGAAGTTGATCATCTCCTGTTCCAGCAGTTTGCGGTGCTCGACGTTCATCATACTGAGTTTCTTTTCGTTGATCAGCATGGTCTGCTTGTGCTGCCACTGCGCCCATGCTTCTTTTGAAATCTCGTTATAAATGCGTTTTCCCAGTTCGCCCGGGTACAGCTGAAAATCCTGTCCTTCTGCTTCACGCTGCAGGAAAGTGCAAAAAATCGTTCTGCTCATAACTCATCCTCTTCATCGTCCGGTGCGTTAAACGGGGGCACCGGTACGTAACTGCTGTAATAAACGCTCCACCGGAGCCGCCAGGCCAACGGATGGCGGTTGCGCTAAGTTATACCAGAGCGCGTTGCCTTCATCCATGCATGAACCGCATGAGGACACAGTAAGCCACATAGGCACAATATCCAGATGGAAATGGCTGAAGGTATGGCGAAACGCGTTAAGTTGGGTCAAATTATCAGCGTTAACATGCCGTTGTGCCAGCCATTCCCGTAATTCCTCTTCACTGGCAAACTGCGGGAAACAGAATAAGCCACCCCATAGTCCGCTCGGCGGGCGCTGTGCCAGCAGGATGTCATCCTGATGTTGCAACAGCAGAAAATAACTTGTCCGCTCTGGCAGCGTCTGCTTTGGCTTCTTGCCGGGATAGTGCGACCAGCTGTCGTTCGCATAGGCGATACAGCCGTTCTGCAACGGGCACAGCGAGCATTTCGGTTTTGAGCGCGTGCACACCATCGCGCCTAAATCCATCATCGCCTGGTTAAAACGTTCCACGCCCTTCACCGGCGTTACCTGTTCGCTCAGATCCCAGAGCGTTTTCTCAACCTCTTTTTTGCCTGGCCAGCCGCTAACAGCATAGCAGCGCGCCAGCACGCGCTTAACGTTGCCGTCAAGAATCGGAAAAGGTTTACCCAGCGAGAGCGACAGCACGGCGCCTGCGGTTGAACGTCCGACGCCGGGGAGCGCCGCCACCTCTTCAAAGGTTTCCGGGAAAACGCCCTTATGCAGTGTGGCAACCTGTTGCGCCGCTTTGTGCAGGTTGCGCGCCCGGGCGTAGTAGCCGAGCCCCGTCCACAGGTGGAGCACTTCATCCAGCGGCGCGTTGGCAAGATCGGTCACCGTCGGGAAATGGGCCATAAACCGTTCAAAATAAGGGATAACCGTCGTAACCTGAGTCTGTTGCAGCATCACTTCTGAGAGCCATACTTTGTAAGGCGTCTTATCAATTTGCCAGGGCAGGGTTTTTCGCCCGTATTTATCGTACCAGTCCAGAACCTGGGCTGAAAATTGAGACGCTTGCATGGACACCGAATTCATTATTGTTGGGGGCAAGATTGCAGCACAGAGGCAACAGGCTGTAAACCGGAACTTTCCGCAGCGTGACCGCTTCCTTTACTTGCATCCGGCAACTAACTTTGGATAATGCCCGTTTTCAGACCTTAATCACAAGCAGACTTAACTTTTATGAAAAACGACGTCATCTCACCGGAATTTGATGAAAACGGCCGTCCACTGCGCCGGATTCGTAGTTTTGTTCGTCGCCAGGGGCGACTGACCAAAGGGCAGGAACACGCGCTGGAAAACTACTGGCCGGTGATGGGCGTTGAGTTCAGCGAAGAACCTGTGGATTTCGCGACGTTGTTTGGCCGTGAAGCGCCGGTCACGCTTGAGATTGGCTTCGGTATGGGGGCTTCTCTGGTGGCGATGGCGAAAGCGCGTGCGGAGCAAAATTTCCTCGGTATTGAAGTTCATTCACCGGGCGTGGGCGCCTGTCTGGCGTCGGCCCATGAAGAGGGCGTTGAGAACCTGCGCGTGATGTGTCATGACGCGGTCGAAGTACTGCATAAAATGATTCCTGACAATTCTTTAACGATGGTTCAGCTCTTTTTCCCTGACCCGTGGCACAAAGCGCGTCATAATAAACGCCGTATCGTTCAGGTGCCGTTTGCTGAGTTGGTCAAAAGCAAACTGAAGCTGGGCGGCGTGTTCCACATGGCGACTGACTGGGAAGCTTATGCAGAGCACATGCTTGAAGTGATGTCCTCCATTGACGGGTATAAAAACCTGTCAGAGAGTAACGATTATGTACCGCGCCCACCATCGCGCCCGGTAACCAAATTTGAACAACGTGGCCATCGTCTTGGCCACGGCGTATGGGACTTAATGTTCGAGAGGGTGAAATAATGGCAAAGAACCGTAGCCGTCGTCTGCGTAAAAAAATGCACATCGACGAATTCCAGGAATTAGGGTTTTCGGTGGCATGGCGTTTTCCGGAAGGCACATCTGAAGAGCAGGTTGATAAAACCGTTGATGATTTTATCAATGACGTTATTGAACCGAACAAGCTGGCTTTTGACGGCAGCGGTTATCTGGCCTGGGAAGGTCTGATCTGCATGCAGGAAATCGGCAAATGCACTGAAGAGCATCAGGCGATTGTGCGTAAGTGGCTGGAAGAGCAAAAACTTGAAGAAGTGCGTACCAGCGAACTTTTCGACGTTTGGTGGGACTAACAACGCATACGGGGCCAGCATTTGCTGGCCCGATTTGTCTTGAGGGAAAGTTATGATGCGCAAAACGCTGCTGGCGGCAGCTCTTTCTGTAACGGCGATGACCGCTCATGCAGACTACCAGTGCAGCGTCACGCCGCGTGACGATGTGATTCTGAGCCCACAGACGGTGCAGGTGAAGGGTGAAAACGGCAACCTGGTGATCACGCCGGATGGCAACGTGATGTTTAACGGTAAGCAATACACGCTGAGCGCCGCACAGCGCGAGCAGGCGAAAGATTACCAGGCTGAACTGCGCAGCGCGCTGCCGTGGATTGATGAAGGTGCCAGAAATCGTGTCGAAAAAGGGCGCGCGGCACTGGATAAAATTATTGCCAAAGAAGTCGGCGAGAGCAGCAACATGCGGGGTCGTCTGACGAAACTGGATGCCCAGTTGAAAGCGCAGATGAACCGGATTATCGAGCATCGTACCGACGGTTTGACCTTCCACTACAAGGCTATCGATCAGGTTCGTGCTGATGGTCAGCAGTTGGTGAACCAGGCGATGGGCGGCATTTTACAGGACAGCATCAACGAAATGGGTGCGAAAGCCGTCCTGAAAGGCGGCGGTAATCCGCTGCAGGGCGTGCTTGGCAGCCTCGGCGGACTACAGACGGCGATTCAGGACGAATGGAAGAATCAGGAAAAAGATTTCCAGCAGTTCGGTAAAGACGTGTGCAGCCGCGTGGTGACGCTGGAAGATAACCGCAAGGCGCTGGTCAGCACCCTTAAATAATTTTTTTATATAAAACAATGGTACAGATCGTCTCTGTGCCATTTTCTTTTGCCTTTCTGCTTCGTTTTGATATCCACCTCTAAATTTAACAATCTGGCAGATACATTTATCTGGTTAATTGGATGAAATCACATTATTCGTCTCTGGCATTGGGATAATGCGGCAAATTCACGTAACTGGAGAAATAACATGGAGTTTTTCAGGAAAACGGTACTCGCTGCACTGGTGATGGGCTTCAGCGGTGCTGCGCTCGCCTTACCGAACGTTACTATTTTAGCGACCGGCGGGACCATTGCCGGCGGCGGTGACTCTGCAACCAAATCCAACTATACGGCGGGTAAGGTCGGCGTAGAGAATCTGGTCAGAGCCGTACCGCAGCTTAAGGATATTGCCAACGTTAAAGGCGAGCAGGTCGTCAATATTGGTTCACAGGATATGAACGACGACGTCTGGCTAACCCTGGCGAAAAAAATCAATACCGAGTGTGACAGCACCGACGGTTTCGTGATTACCCATGGTACAGACACGATGGAAGAGACGGCTTACTTCCTCGACCTGACCGTTAAATGCAACAAGCCGGTGGTGCTGGTTGGCGCGATGCGCCCGTCTACCGGAATGAGCGCGGATGGTCCGTTCAACCTTTATAACGCCGTGGTAACAGCGGCGGATAAAGCCTCTGCCAATCGCGGTGTGCTGGTGGTGATGAACGACACCGTGCTTGACGGTCGCGACGTGACCAAGACCAATACGACGGATGTGGCCACCTTTAAATCTGTGAACTACGGACCGTTGGGCTACATTCATAACGGCAAAATCGACTACCAGCGTACGCCTGCGCGTAAGCACACCACCTCCACGCCATTCGATGTTTCTAAACTGAACGCGCTGCCGAAAGTCGGTATCATCTATAACTACGCGAATGCGTCAGATCTTCCGGCAAAAGCGCTGGTGGATGCGGGTTATGATGGGATTGTGAGCGCCGGTGTGGGTAACGGCAACCTGTACAAAACCGTCTTCGATACGCTGGCGACCGCCGCGCATAAAGGGACGGTTGTGGTGCGTTCTTCCCGCGTACCGACCGGCTCAACCACTCAGGATGCTGAAATCGATGATGCGAAGTACGGTTTCGTTGCCTCAGGTTCTCTGAACCCGCAGAAGGCCCGCGTACTGCTGCAACTGGCATTGACCCAGACCAAAGATCCGAAACAGATCCAGACAATGTTTAATCAGTATTAATCTCACAGGCCGGGTCATCGCCCGGCCTGATTTTTTGCATCACTCGGCGAGAAAAAGCTCAAGCAGCGAGTTTAAGAACAGCTTGCCGTGCTGGGTGATTTGCCAGGACGTCTCGCACTCCGTCAGATATCCCTGGGCAATGGCCTCATCAAGCGGCTGACGAATCACCGCTTCAGACAGCCCCGTATACAGCGTAAACTCTGCGCGCGGCGCGGCTTCCAGCAGACGGAAGCGGTTCATAAAGAATTCAAACGGCTTATCAGCCTGCTCCACGTCGCGCTGGCTTTCGAGATAACGTCCCTGCATATAACCGCGCGGATGGCGCGTTTTGGTGGTGCGCAGAATACGCCCATCGGGGAACGTGACTTTACCGTGTGCCCCGCAACCAATGCCCAGATAATCACCAAAGCGCCAGTAGTTCAGGTTGTGCTGACACTGGTAGCCCGGCCTGGCATAGGCAGAGGTTTCATACTGCTGATAACCGGCAGCGGTTAACAATTGGTGGCCCTGTTCGAAGATATCCCACAGCGCATCATCATCGGGTAACACCGGTGGACGAGAACCAAACAGCGTGTTTGGTTCAATCGTCAGTTGATACCACGAGAGGTGCGGCGGATCCAGCGCAATCGCCTGGCGCAGGTCATCCAGCGCGTCGTCCAGCGACTGATCCGGCAGGCCGTGCATCAGGTCGAGGTTAAAGCTGCGCAGACCTAACCCGCTGGCGAGGTTCGCCGCGCGACAGGCTTCCTGTGGACCGTGAATGCGTCCCAGACGCTTCAGTTTCGGTTCACTAAAGCTCTGCACACCGATGGAGATTCGGTTCACCCCGGCATGCTGATAATCGACAAAGCGATCGGCTTCGACCGTGCCCGGATTCGCTTCCATCGTAATTTCCGCATCCGCTGCCAGATTCAGGCGCGCACGCACGCCATCCAGCAGCGTTTGCATCGCCGGGCCAGAAAGCAGGCTCGGCGTACCGCCACCGATAAAAATGGTCTTTACTTCACGGTCCTGTGCATACGCAACGTCCGTGTCGAGATCGTTCAGCAGATGCCGGACGTAATCATCGTGCGGGACTTCACCTTTTAACGCATGCGAATTGAAATCACAGTACGGGCATTTTTGCACGCACCACGGGATGTGAATGTAGAGACTCAGCGGTGGCAACTTAACCATTACGTAAGGCTTCCAGCAGCAGTTTCAGCGCCTGCCCACGGTGGGAGATCGCGCTTTTCTCTTCGCGCGTCAGTTCGGCGGCGGTTTTGCCTTCTGAAGGCACGAAGAAGACAGGGTCATAGCCAAAGCCGCCGTTGCCTGCTGCCGTATGGGCGATCGTGCCCGGCCAACTGCCGTGGCACACCAGCGGCGTAGGATCGTCGGCGTGACGCAGATAGACCAGCACGCAGTGAAAGCGTGCCTGACGTCGATCGTCCGGTACATCCTTCAGAGTAAGCAACAGTTTTTCCAGGTTCTGTTGATCGGTCGCGTCTTCGCCGGCATAGCGCGCGGAGTAGATGCCTGGCGCGCCGCCCAGCGCGTCAACGGCCAGACCTGAGTCGTCGGCAATTGCTGGCAACCCGGTTATCTGCGCGGCGTGACGCGCTTTCAGGATCGCATTTTCAATAAAGGTCAGCCCGGTCTCTTCGGCAGAATCAACGCCAAGATCGGTTTGCGCCACCACATCAAGCCCGAAATCGCTGAGCAGCGACGCGAGCTCACGCACTTTACCGGCATTGCCGGTTGCGAGGACAACTTTTTGCATAGGATACCTAATCAGTTAACGCCGCGACTTCTGGCGGGATCTGTTGCGGATGAATGATTTTAACCTGTTTATGGCGGCCAAGTTCGCCCTTTTCAATGACAACCTGGCTCTTTGCCACGCGGAACTGCTTGCCGAGAAACTTCACCAGATGACTGTTTGCCTGGCCGTCCACCGGCTGGGCGGTAATGGCGACTTTCAGTTCGTCGCCATGTAAACCAACAATGCTGTCGCGGCTGGCTTTCGGCTGAATATAGAGCCGTAAGACCAGTCCATCATCACAGCGTGTCACCGCACTCATAGCGCCATCCACAGCCCCGGCAGCAACATGTTACCGGTTGCCTGCAGAACCTCACCAATCCCCATGTTGATGACATACAACAGCAGGACGAGAACCATTGGCGAGAAATCGATGCCGCCCATCCCCGGGAGAATACGACGAATCGGGCGCAGCAGCGGATCGGCCAGTTGAATCAGCACATACTCAATCGGGCTACGACCCTGGCTTACCCAGCTCATAATGGCCATCACCAGCAGCACCCAGAAGATCAGCAGGCCAATGGTTTTGAGCACGATCAGCACGGCGGCGATCCAGACGATCGGCAGGAAGGTCACCACTTTAAACAGCACTATCGCTTTGATAAAGCTGAGGATAAACGCAACCAACAGCGATGCGCTGTCGACCGGTCCCATCGGGGGAATAATACGGCGCAGCGGCCCAATAATCGGTTGCGTCACTTTCACCACAAACTGGGAGAAAGGATTGTAAAAGTCACAGCGAGCCCATTGCATCCACACGCGCAATAACAGCACCATGGTGTACAGCTCAATTACCGTTGAGAGCAAGAAGGTCAACGTATTCATGGCGTTCCTCAGATTTCCTTAATTTTTTGTGTAATCACGTGCACCAAAAATGGCGGTGCCGATACGTACCATCGTGCTACCTGCCGCAATGGCGGCTTCCATATCGCCCGACATACCCAGCGACAGGGTATCGACGTCAGGATAGCGCGTTTTCAGCCCGGCAAATGCTACAGCCATTTGGCGGGCAACTTCAAACTGCCTTACATAATCTGACTCTGGGGCGGGGATCGCCATCAGACCACGCAGACGAAGGTGAGGTAATTCGGCGACCTCTGCGGCAAGTGCATTCAGTTCCTCCAGCGGAATGCCAGACTTACTGTTCTCATCGCTGATGTTGATTTGAATCAGCACGTTCAGCGGTGCCAGTTCTGCCGGACGCTGTTCGCTCAGGCGGGTAGCAATGCGCAGGCGATCGAGGGTATGACACCAGTCAAAATGCTCAGCCACCAGACGGCTTTTGTTGGACTGTAACGGGCCAATAAAGTGCCATTGCAGGCCTGCGATTCCTTTCTCGCGAAAGTGGCGAATTTTCTCTACCCCTTCCTGCACGTAATTCTCACCAAAGGCCTGCTGACCAGCAGCGATGGCTTCTTCGATGGCGCTCGCAGGTTTGGTTTTGCTCACTGCAAGTAGCGTAACTTCCTCTGAAGCACGCCCGCAACGCAATGCGGCGGCTGAGATTTTGTCCCGGACCTGTGCCAGGTTATGCGCGATATCGTTCATTTTCCGAGGATCTGTGTATGAATATGGAAGAAATTGTGGCCCTTAGTGTAAAGCATAACGTCTCGGATCTACACCTAAGCAATGCGTGGCCTGCGCGTTGGCGAAAACGAGGGCACATGGAACGCGCGCCCTTCACCGCAGCCGACATTACCGGACTGCTGACGGACTGGCTGGATGAAGGGCAACAGGCGACGTTACAGCAAAATGGGCAACTGGATTTCGCCGTTTCGCTTGCGGGAAACCTGCGGTTGCGGGCCAGCGCATTTCAGCAGCGACAGGGGACGTCGCTGGCGCTGCGACTGCTGCCGACACAGTGCCCGACGCTGGAAACGCTGGAGACCCCCTCCGTGCTGCCTGAACTGCTCAGCAGCGAGAACGGCTTAATTCTGGTGACGGGGGCAACGGGCAGCGGGAAATCGACCACCCTGGCGGCGATGGTGGCGTGGTTGAATCAGCATGTCGATGGGCACATTCTGACGCTGGAAGACCCCATCGAGTATGTCTACACCAGCCAGCGCTGTCTGATTCAACAGCGTGAGGTGGGATTACATTGCGCCTCGTTTGCCGCGGGGTTGCGTGCGGCGCTGCGTGAAGATCCGGACGTTATCCTGCTGGGGGAGTTACGCGACAGCGAAACCATCCGTCTGGCGCTGACGGCGGCGGAAACGGGGCATCTGGTACTGGCGACACTGCATACGCGTGGCGCCGCGCAGGCGATCGAGCGGTTGATCGACTCTTTCCCGGCGCAGGAAAAAGACCCGGTACGCAGCCAACTGGCAGGCAGCCTGCGCGCCGTACTGTCGCAAAAACTGGAGTCCGACAAGCAGGAGGGACGCGTTGCGCTATTTGAACTGCTGATTAACACCCCGGCGGCGGGGAATTTGATTCGGGAAGGGAAGTCCCACCAGTTGCCCCACGTCATTCAGACCGGGCAGCAGGTGGGGATGATGACTTTTGCTCAGAGCCTGCAACAGCGACAGGCGCAGGGAAGGCTTTGAGAAACGCGTGGCTTCAGTAGCCCTGCTCGAAGTAACTTTCGAGAATGATGACGGCGGAGGCGGAGTCGATCTTCCCTTTGTTCAACGCGCGATAGCCGCCCTGCTCGAACAGGCCGGAGCGCGCTTCCACGGTGCTGAGTCGTTCATCGTGCAAGGTGACCGTGACGCCGAAACGTCCGTGAATGCGGTTGGCGAATTTACGTGCGCGGGCGGTGAGCGGTTGCTCGGTGCCGTCCATATTCAGTGGCAGACCAACAATGATTTCATCCGGCTGCCACTCTTTGAGCAGACGTTCGATCAGGTTCCAGTCCGGCGTACCGTCCTGCGCTTTAATCGCGGGCAGCGCGCGCGCCGTGCCGGTTACCCGCTGACCAATCGCCACGCCGATACTTTTAGTGCCAAAATCAAAGGCCAGTAATGTTTCGCTCATCAGGCATGCCCTGCCACGCCGGGCATCGTCAGGATGTCGATGCCAATCAGCCGGGCAGCGTCACGCCAGCGATCGGCAATCGGTGTTTTGAACAGGATATTGAGATCGGCAGGGGCGGTCAGCCAGGCGTTATCCAGCAGTTCTTGTTCAAGCTGGCCTTTCTCCCAGGAGGAGTAGCCGAGTGCGACCAGCACGTCGGCAGGCTGTTCGCCCGTGCCTAAGGTTTCGAGCACGTCGCGTGACGTGGTGATCACGGTGTTATCCGAGATGCGAATACTGGAGGCAAAGCGCGACGGCGGCGTGTGCAGGATAAACCCGCGATCTTCCGCTAACGGGCCGCCAAGCATCACTGCTTTATCCAGACGGATCGCCGGATCGCGCGGTTCCGGCGCGATTTTCAGTTTTTCCAGAATCCCTTCAATCTGAAGATTTTCCAGAGGCTTATTCACAATAATCCCCATTGCGCCATCTTCGTTATGTTCGCAAATGTACACTACTGAACGGCGGAAAATCGGATCCTGGAGAGCAGGCATGGCAATAAGAAAGTGATGCTGTAAATTCATTGTCAGAGGTTCTGTTTCCTGGTTCAAAAAAGCAACAGGGGTCAGTATGTGGGTAAAGCGCACGGATGTCACTACCGTAGGCCGGATAAGACGTTCGCGTCGCCATCCGGCATCGGTGTCTTAATGCCTGATGGCGCTGCGCTTATCAGGCCTACAACGGCATGCTGGATGTTGTCATCCAGCAAATGACTTATTTCTGCAAACGTGCTTCGAAAGCGTCCATCAGCATCCCGGTGATGGAGACAGGGAATTCGGCTTCAATCTCACGGATGCAGGTCGGGCTGGTGACGTTAATCTCGGTCAGACGATCGCCAATGATGTCCAGACCGACAAAAATCAGCCCTTTCGCTTTCAGCGTTGGCCCGATACGGCGAGCGATTTCCCAGTCGCTGTCGGTTAACGGACGCGGTTCGCCACGGCCGCCAGCGGCCAGGTTGCCACGGGTTTCGCCACCCTGCGGAATACGCGCCAGGCAGTACGGAACCGGTTCGCCATCAACGACCAGCACGCGCTTGTCGCCATCTTTAATCGCCGGCAGATAGTTCTGCGCCATACAGTAGCGGGTGCCATGCTCGGTCAGGGTTTCCGTAATCACGCCGAGGTTCGGATCGCCTTCTTTAACGCGGAAGATCGACGCGCCGCCCATACCGTCCAGCGGCTTGAGAATAATATCATTGTGCTTTTGCCAGAACGCCTTCAACTGCGCTTTGTTGCGGGTGACCAGCGTTTCCGGCGTCAGGTCAGAGAACCAGGCGGTGAACAGTTTTTCGTTACAGTCGCGCAGGCTCTGCGGCTTGTTGACGATAAGCGTTCCTTTCTCTTCCGCGCGTTCCAGAATATAGGTGGCGTAGATAAACTCGGTATCAAACGGCGGGTCTTTACGCATCAGAATGACGTCGAGAGCGTCCAGCGGCAGATCCTGTTCGCCGGTAAACTCATACCATTTGTCGTAGTTCTGCTCAACGCTCAGAGTACGCGTGCGGGCGCGGGCTTCACCGTTAATCAGATAAAGATCGGCCATCTCCATATAATGAAGTTCGTAACCACGACGTTGCGCTTCCAGCAGCATAGCGAAGCTGGAGTCTTTCTTGATATTGATGCTTGCGATGGGGTCCATCACGATGCCGAGCTTGATCATTATTCTTCTCCGTTAGCCCAGATCGCCAAATCGCACCTGAAGCGCGGTAATGGCGGTGAGCGCAGTTGTCTCAGTACGCAGAACGCGAGGTCCTAACAGGATATCAGTAAACTGATAGCGTGCGGTCATGGCAATTTCCTCTGCCGATAGTCCGCCTTCCGGGCCAATCAACAGACGAACACGCTCAACCGGCAGCGGCAATGTGTTAATGCTGTCGCTGGCGCGAGGGTGAAGGTTCAACTTCAGCCCTTCGTCCTGTTCCGCGCACCAGGCTTCCAGATCCATGGCCGGACGAATTTCCGGTACCCGGTTGCGACCACACTGTTCGCAGGCGGCAATGGCAATTTTCTGCCACTGCTGGAGCTTCTTGTTCAGACGTTCACTGTCCAGTTTAACGCCGCAGCGTTCAGAAAAAAGTGGCGTAATGAGGCTTACACCCAGTTCGATCGATTTCTGGATAGTGAACTCCATCTTTTCGCCGCGCGACATGACCTGACCAAGATGGATATGCAGCGGTGATTCACGATCGTCAATCTCGCTACTCAACACGTTCACGTCCACGCTTTTCTTGCTGGCGTGGGTGATTTCGGCAGCGAAAATCTGGTTGCTGCCATCAAACAGTTGCAGTTCCTGACCCGGTCCCATCCGCAGGACGCGTCCGATATGGTTAGCGGCATCTTCGCACAGGGAAATCTGGCTGCCGGCGGTGATGGGCTCAGGGTGATAAATGCGGGGAATGCGCATAGTTAAAAATCCGCGTCATCTCCCCACGCAGGCTCGCCGCGCGGGGTAAGGGGTTAATCAATCATCCCGCTAGTGTAGGTTAGCTCTTTTGCGCCTGGCAAGCGCGTTGCACGTAAGGGTTGTGGTTTCCCTGAATCTTCGCTATCCGGTCGTCGCGCTCACATTCCCAGTCGGTGACCGGGTACATCTTGTTCCAGGCGTTGAAAAGCTGGGTTTGCTGGCGGGAAAGCGTCAGGTTGTACTGGTCGCGCATATAAAAATAGGTCCGCGCAATCGCGCCGCGCGCGCGGGCTGGCGGCTCGGCGATCTTTTCTTTGAAATCGACCTTCATGGCGCACTGCCCGTACTGACCTTCGCCGCCGTTCCACTGGCTGTACATGAAGTTACCGCGATCGCCATTCACCTCACCCACGGCGGGTTGTAGGTTGTGCATGTCGCTTTCCATTTTGCGATAAACCGGATCCTTGGCGCAGTTTTTTCGTCCACCGTCCTGCCAGCACTGGCGCTGATGGCCAAACTGCCATGCCGGAACCACGTGTTCCCATTCGATTCGGCTGGCGCGATTCTCGTTCTTTCGCACTTTATAGCCGCAGGAGTCGAGATCAACGACCCCCTTTTTTCCCTGCCAGTTGATTTTGCATCCGCAATAGAAGTCGCCAGGGACATCGGCGTTGACCTTGACGCCTGCGGTCTTTGCCTGTGAAAAACTGTTAATGCCAGCGGCCAACGTCTGGCCTGAAAGGGCTACCGTAAAAAGGGTGGTAGCCAAAGAAAGATGACGGTACATCATGAACTCCGTATCAAAACGAGCCCGCAACGTAACGAAAGTTGATGTGTGATGCAATCAGCCAGATCAGGAAAGTTCCTGATAGTTCTGGTTATTTAAGCGGCACCAACGGTTCGCCGCAGTGAACGCAGCGGTAGGTGGCTTCGCCGCGCACGACGCGATTGTGACGACGGATGGTCAATTGATGCTCCTGACACTGGCAGCGGTAAGGGAAGGTATTGCGACGTACCGATTCGAGTTCGAACTGGTGCGTGCGGCGTGCGGGGACGCCGAGCACGCTTTCCATCATCCACTTCCACTCTTTACCGTGCGGCGCAACCCGGCCAAACCGTTTCCACACCAGTAAATGCGACAGTTCGTGCGGCACCACTTCGTTGATAAACGCTTCGACGTTTTCCATCAATAGCACCGGATTGAGGCGAATTTCGTAACTCTCCAGCCAGGCGGTGCCGGCAGAGGTGCCACGTTGCTGATACACCAGCTTTGGTTCGGGATAGTTGCGTCCAAGCTTCAGGTTAGCCTGAGCGAGATTTTCCCGCAGGCTGCGCATAACGGCTTGCTGGACGGCGATAGGGAGACGGGCGGTTTTCATAACGGCAGAGAATAGTGCGACAGAGACGGGACTGCAAGAGGAAGGCGCCCTCCCGCGGGGGAGGACGCAAAAGGCGGATTAATCGTGCGCGCCGATTTCACGCAGCTTACGACCTTTCATCAGGTTACGTTCGATGTGTTCCAGCGAGACGTGTTTGGTTTCCGGAACCAGCCACAGCGTCAGCAGGATAAACAGCACATTCAGACCCGCGTAAACCCAGAAGGTATTCGCGTTACCGAGGTTTTGCAGCATGGTCAGGAACGTCGCGCCGACAATCATGTTGGCAATCCAGTTGGTGGCGGTCGAGCAGGTGATACCGAAGTCTCGGCCTTTCAGCGGCTGGATTTCAGAACACAGCACCCAAATCAGCGGACCGGCGCTCATGGCGAAACCAATGATGAACATCAGCAGCATCGCGATAGCGAAGTACTGCGCGGACGGCGAGTGGATGCCGACATGCATCATCGTCCCGAGGATCCCCATTCCGGCCGCCATCACCAGGAAGCCCAGCGTCAGCGTCGGTTTACGACCCCAGCGGTCAACCAGGCCAATCGCGATAAAGGTGGCCAGCACGTTGGTCAGACCGACAATCACGGTGCCCCACATCTGCTCGGACGTATTGGTGTAACCTGCCATTTCAAAGATTTTTGGCGCGTAATACATGATGACGTTCATCCCGGTGAACTGCTGCATTACCTGCAACAGCACGCCAAGAAACACTGCGCGGCGGAAGTTGCTGTTCTCTTTGAACAGCGCCCAACCGCTTTGTTTCACCTGCAGGCTTTCGCGGATCTCATCTAACTCGCGTTTGGCTTCCGCGCTGGTATCACGCAGACGCAGCAGTACGCGTTCGGCATCGACAAAGCGACGTTTCGCGGCAAACCAGCGCGGGCTGTCCGGCAGGAAGAAGACGCCGATCAGCAGCAAAATCGCCGGGATGATAATCACGCCCAGCATCCAGCGCCATGCGCCGCTGTAGCTGAAGGCGGTATCCGACAGATAGGCGCCGAGGATCCCGATAGTGATCATCAACTGGTACATGGAGATCATGCTGCCGCGAATTTTTTCCGGCGCGATCTCAGACAGGTACAGCGGGGCGGTGTAGGAGGCCACGCCGACGGCCAGCCCCAACAGTACGCGGGAGAGGATCAGCACTTCAACATTCGGCGCCGCAGCGGAGAACAGGGACCCGGCGACAAACAAAATCGCGCCGATCATCAGGCTTTTCTTGCGCCCGAGCCTGAAGGAGAGCCAGCCGCTGCCGACGGCACCGACCGCTGCGCCGAACATCATGGAGCTAACGACCCACTCCTGGGTGTGGGCAGATATCTGGAATTCATCCGTGATAAACGGTAATGCGCCAGCGATAACGCCGATATCCAGGCCAAAAAGTAATCCTGCCAGGGCTGCAAGAAAGCAGACAAAAAAAGTCATCGCCTTATTGGAACGCCCCTGTTTTTTATTGTCAGGCATTATGCCCTCCGGTTGGGTTATCAGTTTTGTTGATAATTAGGGTAGGGGAGTACATCGCAAAAATATGTGATTGTTATCACGTAAGTGTAATCGCTTACACTAGTTCCTTATTAAGACATTATTTAACGATTTGAAAATTATAGATTAATTTGATTGATATTGGATGTGCTTGCTGGCATTTCAGACTTACCTGAAATTAAATGTAACAGCAGAGAAAGCCAGAACATGCAAAGTGATTATTCTGAAATGGGTGCTTTCACTCCAGGGTGTAAGCGGTTTCAATTGATGACGTGCGGGGGCGTTTCAGGCGGGGCGTAAATAAAAAAGGCCAGCGCGAAGCTGGCCTTAAGTCACGGATGTCGGTCGCTTATTTCAGACCGGCAGCCTCGCGCAGTACCTGCGCTTTGTCGGTTTTTTCCCACGGGAAATGTTCGCGACCAAAGTGACCGTAAGCGGCGGTCTCTTTGTAGATCGGGTGCAGCAGATCCAGCATCTGAATCAGACCGTACGGACGCAGGTCGAAGAACTCGCGAACCAGCAGCGTCAGTTGCTCAGTAGGCACTTTCTCGGTACCGAAGGTTTCCACCATGATGGACGTCGGTTCAGCCACGCCGATCGCGTAGGAAACCTGAATTTCACAACGGTCAGCCAGGCCTGCGGCAACGATGTTTTTCGCGACATAACGCCCGGCGTAAGCCGCAGAACGGTCAACTTTCGACGGATCTTTACCGGAGAATGCGCCGCCACCGTGACGCGCCATGCCGCCGTAGGTATCAACGATAATCTTACGACCGGTCAGACCGCAGTCACCCATTGGGCCGCCGATAACAAAACGGCCGGTCGGGTTGATGAAGAATTTGGTGGCAGAGTTCAGCCATTCGGTCGGCAGAACTGGCTTGATGATTTCTTCCATTACCGCTTCTTTCAGCGACGCCTGATCGATATCTTCCGCATGCTGGGTGGAGAGCACGACGGCATCGATGCCGACAATTTTGCCGTCGTCGTACTGGAAGGTAACCTGGCTTTTCGCATCCGGGCGCAGCCACGGCAGAGTGCCGTTTTTACGCACTTCGGCCTGACGCTGCACCAGACGGTGTGCGTAGGTGATCGGCGCGGGCATCAGCACGTCGGTTTCGTTGGTGGCATAGCCAAACATCAGGCCCTGGTCGCCCGCGCCCTGTTCCAGCGGATCGGCACGGTCAACGCCCTGGTTGATATCCGGGGACTGCTTACCAATGGCGCTCAGGACGGCACACGAGTTGGCATCAAAGCCCATGTCGGAATGCACATAGCCAATTTCGCGCACGGTGTTACGTGTGATCTCTTCGATATCGACCCATGCGCTGGTGGTGATTTCACCGCCGACTAAAACCATGCCGGTTTTCACGTAGGTTTCACACGCGACGCGCGCTTTCGGATCCTGTTCCAGGATAGCATCCAGCACGGCATCAGAGATTTGGTCAGCGATTTTGTCAGGATGCCCTTCTGATACGGACTCGGACGTAAAAAGGTGTTTTGCCATTTTTTGTTTCACCTAAGGAGAATTTGGTTAGCTCAAACTGTTGTGCGGAAAAGCCAAAGCAGAAGATTCTACCAAGGCCTGCAGGTTAGTGACACTGGCAGTCTGAGTGTTAATCAGTATGGATGGATTAACATCTGGATGGCTATTTTAGGTCACTTCTTCACCCGATTTCCACTATTTTTTGAATCAGGTCTCACTGTGTTGAAAACCCTGGTGGAAATTTTTACAGACACTGCTGGCAATGTGCGCATTTATGTTTTGCTTTTTGGCCTTCATCCCGGTATAAAACGCGGCGCGCGGCTCATATCCGTCATACTTCAAGTTGCATGTGCGTTGGCTTCCTCGTTCGCCCCAGTCACTTACTCATGTAAGCTCCCGGGGACTCACTGCGTTGCCGCCTTCCTGCAACTCGAATTATTTTGGATAGACAAAAAGCACACGACGTTTTCTTCGTGTCGCCACTTCCAGCCGGGTTAAAACGTAGCTTTGGCTTGTGGGTTCGTTCCTGATGGAGCGACCGTGGAGGTGATAAGAGATAATGAACCGTTGTATTCTGCTGAATCTGTTGCACCGTTCTGGTGTGCGTATGTCTCCCGCAATCTGCATCTCTGCTTTGCATACCTGCCGATGTTATACCCATCTCGGCGCTTCTCAGGACTCCAGAGCCGGTAACTGGCACTAAGGACTGAACAAGGGCGCTCTTGTGCAAACAAGAGTTTTCTCGTGGTTTCGCCGAACCGTCATACGTAAGTTCGGTTACGTGTTTTACAATGATATGAAAAAGAAACCGGTCGCGCAGGCGGACTGCCAGCACTTTCTGCTGGGAAATCCGACTGTTTATGGGTTGTTATCGCCTCTTCGGATTGCGATAGTAGTCAACTGTTTTACACTTGTTACTAAAATTTGAGGTTCGCTATGTCTGACGACATGTCTTTGGGTTCGCCTTCGTCAGCAGGCGAACAGGGTGTACTACGCTCCATGCAGGAGGTTGCAATGAGCTCCCAGGAAGCCAGCAAGATGCTGCGTACTTACAATATTGCCTGGTGGGGCAATAACTACTATGACGTCAATGAGTTGGGTCACATTAGCGTGTGCCCGGACCCGGACGTACCGCACGCGCGCGTCGATCTCGCTAAGCTGGTGAAAGCGCGCGAAGCGCAGGGGCAACGCCTGCCAGCGCTGTTCTGCTTCCCGCAGATCCTGCAACACCGCCTGCGCTCTATTAACGCCGCGTTCAAACGCGCGCGTGAGTCGTACGGCTATAACGGTGACTATTTTCTGGTCTACCCGATCAAGGTTAACCAGCATCGTCGTGTGATCGAATCTCTCATCCACTCTGGCGAACCGCTGGGGCTGGAAGCCGGCTCTAAAGCTGAACTGATGGCGGTTCTGGCGCATGCCGGGATGACCCGTTCCGTGATCGTGTGTAACGGCTATAAAGACCGTGAATACATTCGTCTGGCGCTGATCGGCGAGAAGATGGGCCACAAGGTCTATCTGGTCATCGAAAAGATGTCTGAAATTGCGATTGTGCTGGATGAAGCCGAACGTCTGAACGTCATTCCGCGTCTGGGCGTGCGTGCGCGTCTGGCATCGCAGGGTTCCGGTAAATGGCAGTCCTCCGGCGGCGAAAAATCCAAATTCGGTCTGGCGGCAACGCAGGTACTACAACTGGTGGAAACCCTGCGCGAAGCCGGGCGTCTCGATAGCCTGCAACTGCTGCATTTCCACCTCGGTTCGCAGATGGCGAATATCCGCGACATCGCTACCGGCGTGCGTGAGTCCGCGCGGTTCTATGTTGAGCTGCATAAGCTGGGCGTCGATATTCAGTGTTTCGACGTCGGCGGCGGTCTGGGCGTGGATTACGAAGGTACCCGTTCACAGTCTGATTGCTCGGTGAACTACGGCCTGAATGAGTACGCCAACAATATCATCTGGGCGATTGGCGATGCCTGTGAGGAAAATGGCCTGCCGCATCCGACGGTAATCACTGAGTCTGGTCGTGCGGTTACCGCGCACCACACGGTGCTGGTGTCCAACATCATCGGCGTTGAACGTAACGAATATACCGTGCCTGTCGCCCCGGCTGACGATGCGCCGCGCGCGCTGCAAAGCATGTGGGAAACCTGGCAGGAGATGCACGAGCCGGGCACCCGTCGCTCGCTGCGTGAATGGCTGCACGACAGCCAGATGGATCTGCACGATATCCACATCGGCTACTCTTCCGGCACCTTCAGCCTGCAGGAGCGTGCGTGGGCGGAACAGCTTTACTTAAGCATGTGCCACGAAGTCCAGAAACAACTGGATCCGCAAAACCGCGCGCACCGTCCTATCATCGACGAACTGCAGGAGCGTATGGCGGACAAAATGTACGTCAACTTCTCGCTGTTCCAGTCGATGCCGGATGCGTGGGGTATCGATCAACTGTTCCCGGTCTTGCCGCTGGAAGGACTGGATCAGGTGCCTGAACGCCGTGCGGTGCTACTGGACATCACCTGTGATTCTGATGGCGCCATCGATCACTACATCGACGGTGACGGTATTGCGACAACCATGCCGATGCCGGAGTACGATCCGGATAATCCGCCGATGCTCGGTTTCTTCATGGTCGGTGCGTATCAGGAAATCCTCGGCAATATGCACAACCTGTTCGGTGATACCGAAGCGGTTGACGTGTTTGTCTTCCCGGACGGCAGCGTGGAAGTTGAGCTGTCGGATGAAGGGGATACCGTGGCGGACATGCTGCAATACGTACAGTTGGATCCGAAAACGCTGCTGACGCATTTCCGCGATCAGGTGAAACAAACCGATCTGGATGACGCGTTACAGCAACAGTTCCTCGAAGAGTTCGAGGCAGGTCTGTACGGCTACACGTATCTCGAAGACGAATAATGGCTGATGCCCGGGTGACTTGAACCTGGGCAATTAAGCAGCGATAATTTAGCGAATTACTGTGTTTACGAATCAAACCCTTTCTCGTCGGGCCTAACGACGCGGGAGGGTTTTTTTATATCGACGAATATGAGGTTTTTGCCATGAGCACCTTAGGTCATCAGTACGATAACTCCCTGGTTTCTAACGCCTTTGGCTTCCTGCGTCTGCCGCTGAATTTCCAGCCGTATGACAGCGATGCGGACTGGGTGATCACTGGCGTGCCGTTTGACATGGCAACGTCCGGTCGCGCAGGTGGACGTCATGGCCCCGCGGCAATCCGTCAGGTGTCAACGAATCTGGCCTGGGAACACAACCGCTTCCCGTGGAACTTCGACATGCGTGAGCGTCTGAACGTTGTGGACTGCGGCGATCTGGTTTACGCCTTTGGCGACGCGCGTGAAATGAGCGAAAAACTGCAGGCACATGCAGAGAAACTGCTGGCCGCCGGTAAACGTATGCTCTCTTTTGGCGGTGACCACTTTGTGACGCTGCCGCTGCTGCGCGCGCACGCAAAACACTTTGGCAAAATGGCGCTGGTGCATTTCGATGCCCACACCGATACCTATGCGAACGGCTGTGAGTTTGACCACGGCACGATGTTCTACACCGCGCCGAACGAAGGTCTGATCGACCCGCATCACTCTGTGCAGATCGGTATTCGTACGGAGTTTGACAAAGACAACGGCTTTACCGTGCTGGACGCCTGCCAGGTGAACGATCGCGGTGTTGATGACATCATCGCTCAGGTGAAGCAGATTGTTGGCGACATGCCGGTTTATCTGACCTTTGATATCGACTGCCTGGATCCGGCATTCGCGCCGGGGACCGGTACGCCGGTGATTGGCGGCCTGACCTCCGATCGCGCCATCAAGCTGGTCCGCGGTCTGAAAGATCTGAACATCGTGGGGATGGACGTGGTGGAAGTGGCTCCGGCTTACGACCAGTCCGAAATCACCGCCCTGGCAGCGGCAACGCTGGCGCTGGAGATGCTGTACATTCAGGCGGCGAAGAAAGGCGAGTAACGGGCTAAGTGCCGGATGGCGATGCTAACGCATCTTATCCGGCCTACCACACATATTTGCCATAATGTAGGCCGGATAAGGCGTTTACGCCGCCATCCGGCACTGCTCAATGGTTACTTAATCCCGTCCGCTTTCATGCGATCGCGAATATGTTGCGCACGTTCTGCGGAGGCCGGGTGATCGTCAAACATGGAACTCTGACGACCTTCTTCCAGTTTCGCCAGTTTTTCAAAGCTGGTGGCAAGACCCGCCGGGTTGATACCGCGCTTGCACAACAGATCGTACGAGTAGTCGTCTGCTTCCGACTCCTGACGCTGGGAGAACTGCGAGTTCACCAGTTTTTCCCCCAGATCGCCGAGCTGTGACTGCGACAGGCTGCCGACAATCCCGCCTGCAGAAGCCGCGGCGGCGCGAACGGCGTTGGTGCCCAGCGCCACTTGCATGCCTTTCTTCACGTGTCCGAGCGCAACGTGCCCCATTTCATGGCCAATCACCGCTTCGACTTCGTTATCCGTCATCATGTCCATCAGGCCGCTATACACGCGAATACAGCCATTCGCCATCGCGAAGGCGTTCACGTCTTTCGCCATGTAGACCTTATAGTTTACCGCTTGTCCGTTGATGTTATCACCGAGCGCCGTGGCGATTTTACTCAGGCGCTTCGCGTACTCGCTGCCGGCTGGTGCGATGGTTGCTTTACCATCCATTTCCGTACAGGCCTGGTTGCTTAACGCAATAACCTGCGCGTCGCTCAGACTGTAGGCCTGAAAAGCCTCAGCCCCCGAAGAGAGCAGTCCGTTGGAGTTCATATTCTGGCAGCCGGTCAGCACCGTCGCCATGCCCATAACAAGCAGTAACGCGCGAATCTTCATGTTTTTTCTTCCACACGAAATGAGGATTGTTCTAAAAATGCGCTATTTGCAGATGAATTAGCGCTCACGCTAAGTATAAAGAAAAGAACAACAAGCGGGCGAGCAGATTGCGCAACATGCGAGCGTGATCCGGAGATTTCTGAAGCGGCAAAAGGATGCTCCATGTACATGACAGGCGGCTTGGGTTACATTGTTGGCACTTTTTTCCGGCGTAGCCCAAAACGCGCTGTCGTCAAGTCGTTGCGGGTATGGCCTTCATCATCCGATCTGGAGTCAAAATGTCCTCACGTAAAGAGCTTGCCAATGCTATTCGTGCGCTGAGCATGGACGCAGTACAGAAAGCCAAATCCGGTCACCCGGGTGCCCCGATGGGTATGGCTGACATTGCCGAAGTCCTGTGGCGTGATTTCCTGAACCACAATCCGGGCAACCCGTCCTGGGCCGATCGTGACCGCTTCGTCCTGTCCAACGGTCACGGCTCCATGTTGATTTACAGCCTGCTGCACCTCACCGGTTACGATCTGCCGATGTCTGAGCTGCAGAACTTCCGCCAGCTGCATTCCAAAACCCCGGGTCACCCGGAAGTGGGTTACACCGCCGGTGTGGAAACCACCACGGGTCCGCTGGGGCAGGGGATTGCTAACGCAGTCGGTATGGCTATCGCTGAAAAAACACTGGCGGCACAGTTCAACCGTCCGGGCCATGACATCGTTGACCACTACACCTATGCGTTCATGGGCGACGGCTGCATGATGGAAGGTATCTCTCACGAGGTATGTTCTCTGGCCGGTACCCTGAAACTGGGCAAGCTGGTGGCGTTCTATGATGACAACGGTATCTCTATCGATGGTCACGTTGAAGGCTGGTTCACTGATGACACCGCGAAGCGTTTCGAAGCCTACGGCTGGCACGTCGTTCGTGGCGTTGATGGACACGATGCGGACGCTATCAAACGCGCAGTTGAAGAAGCTCGCGCCGTTACCGACAAACCGTCCCTGCTGATGTGCAAAACCATCATCGGTTTTGGTTCCCCGAACAAAGCCGGTACCCACGATTCCCACGGCGCGCCGCTGGGCGACGCAGAAATCGCTCTGACCCGCGAACAGCTGGGCTGGAAATATGCGCCGTTCGAAATCCCGTCTGAAATCTATGCCCAGTGGGATGCAAAAGAAGCAGGCCAGGCGAAAGAGTCTGCCTGGAACGAAAAATTCGCGGCCTACGCCAAAGCCTTCCCGCAGGAAGCGGCTGAATTCACCCGTCGTATGAAAGGCGAAATGCCGTCTGATTTCGACGCGAAAGCGAACGAATTCATCGCGAAATTGCAGGCCAACCCGGCGAAAATCGCCAGCCGTAAAGCCTCTCAGAATGCGATCGAAGCCTTCGGCCCGCTGCTTCCTGAGTTCCTCGGCGGCTCCGCTGACCTCGCGCCGTCTAACCTGACTATCTGGTCTGGTTCGAAGGCCATTAACGAAGATACCGCTGGTAACTACATTCATTACGGTGTGCGTGAATTCGGTATGACCGCGATTGCCAACGGTATCTCCCTGCACGGCGGTTTCCTGCCGTACACTTCCACCTTCCTGATGTTCGTGGAATATGCCCGTAACGCGGTGCGTATGGCTGCGCTGATGAAACAGCGTCAGGTGATGGTCTACACCCACGACTCCATCGGCCTGGGCGAAGATGGCCCGACTCACCAGCCGGTAGAGCAGGTAGCTTCACTGCGCGTAACGCCGAACATGAGCACGTGGCGTCCGTGTGACCAGGTGGAATCCGCGGTGGCGTGGAAGTACGGCGTTGAGCGTCAGGACGGTCCGACCGCGCTGATCCTCTCCCGTCAGAACCTGGCGCAGCAGGAACGTACTGCAGAGCAACTGGCAAACATTGCTCGCGGTGGCTACGTACTGAAAGATTGCGCAGGCCAGCCAGAGCTTATCTTCATCGCGACCGGTTCTGAAGTTGAACTGGCGGTTGCCGCATGGGACAAACTGACCGCTGAAGGCGTGAAAGCGCGCGTGGTCTCCATGCCGTCTACCGACGCGTTCGACAAGCAGGATGCCGCTTACCGTGAATCCGTTCTGCCGAAAGCGGTTACCGCTCGCGTAGCAGTGGAAGCCGGTATCGCTGACTACTGGTTCAAATACGTGGGCCTGAACGGCGCGATCGTTGGCATGACCACCTTCGGTGAATCTGCTCCGGCAGAGCTGCTGTTCGAAGAGTTTGGCTTCACCGTCGATAACGTTGTCGCGAAAGCAAAAGCACTGCTGTAATCATTACAACAGCCTCTAACGGGTCGCTTCGGCGGCCCGTTATCATCTCAAAAGTTAATTATTTTCTCTCAGGCAAGTGCTTATTGTAGATCTAATTCACAAAAATGATATTTAGTGTGTTTGTATATTTGCAATGCGCATCACGTAATTGCTCTTGCTATTTTAGTTTTAATTCATAACGCTCTGTTTTCTAATGATTTGCATTATTGCCCCTTTTCTCTGCCTCTGTTTTCCCCTTGATTGATTTCATTTTGCCGCACGCGTATTTTGTTTTTAGCGATAAGTTGTACCCTAAAAATAAAATAAGGATAATTTATGCGGTTGATTGACTATTTTCCTGACGCCTCTATCTCAATAAAATCGGCGGCAAAGAACTGGCAGGAAGCCATTGATTTTTCTATGTCATCGCTGTTGGCGAATCATTATGTCAATGCAAACTATATTCAGGCTATAAAAGATTCGACGATAAACAATGGTCCTTATTATATTCTGGCTCCCGGTGTGGCTATGCCTCATGCTCGCCCGGAATGTGGTGCGTTAAAAACAGGTATGTCATTAACGCTACTTAAACAAGAAGTACAGTTTGCCGAAGATGATGAACCCATAAAATTACTCATTGGATTATCAGCGGCGAATGCCGATTCACATATCGGCGCTATCCAGGCGTTAAGCGAACTATTATGTGAAGAGGAAAATCTGGCAGCATTATTCGCTGCTAAATCAGAAAAACAGCTGGCGGATATTATCGCTCGCGCATAATCATTTTCTCCTCGACAGGATATTATCATGGAACACAAGTCTGCTCGTGCAAAGGTCCAGGCTTTTGGGGGATTTTTGACTGCAATGGTCATCCCTAATATCGGTGCTTTTATTGCCTGGGGTTTTATTACTGCATTATTTATTCCGACCGGGTGGATGCCCAATGAGCATTTCGCCAAAATAGTCGGCCCGATGATTACCTATTTGCTACCCGTGATGATTGGTTCCACCGGCGGACATCTGGTGGGCGGGAAGCGTGGGGCAGTGATGGGGGGAATCGGTACCATCGGCGTGATTATTGGCGCGGATATCCCGATGTTCCTCGGTTCAATGATCATGGGGCCGCTGGGTGGTCTGGTGATTAAATACATCGATCGCCTGCTGGACCAGCGTATTCCTGCGGGTTTTGAGATGGTGATTAATAACTTCTCTTTAGGCATTGCCGGGATGTTATTGTGCCTGCTGGGGTTTGAAGTCATTGGCCCGGCGGTACTCATTGCCAATAATTTTGTGAAAGAGTGTATTGAGTCACTGGTGCATGCCGGTTATCTGCCACTGCTCTCATTGATTAACGAACCCGCGAAAATTCTCTTTCTGAATAATGCGATCGACCAGGGCGTTTATTATCCGCTGGGAATGCAGCAGGCCTCGGAAACGGGAAAATCCATCTTCTTCATGGTGGCCTCGAACCCTGGCCCCGGTTTAGGTTTACTGCTGGCGTTTGCCTTCTTTGGTAAAGGGATGGCGAAGAAATCTGCACCTGGCGCCATGATTATCCATTTTCTCGGCGGTATCCACGAACTCTACTTCCCGTATGTGCTGATGAAGCCCCTGACCCTGATCGGCATGATTGCCGGGGGAATGAGCGGAACATGGGTCTTCAATCTGTTAGGTGGCGGCCTGGTGGCGGGGCCCAGTCCTGGATCGATTTTCGCTTACCTGGCATTGACGCCAAAAGGCGCTTTCCTTGCCACGATTGCGGGCGTCACGGCGGGAACGGTGGTGACCTTTGTCATTACCTCCTTCATTCTCAAAATGGAGAAAAATAGCGAAGTTGAAAGCAAAGATGCCTTCAGCGAGTCCGCTAATGCCGTCAAAGCCATGAAGCAGGAAGGCAACTTTTCATATCGCAATGTCAAACGTATCGCCTTTGTGTGTGATGCCGGCATGGGGTCCAGCGCGATGGGGGCAACGACGTTTCGTAAGCGTCTGGAAAAAGCCGGGTTGTCTATCGATGTCAAACATTACGCTATCGAAAATGTCCCTGATGATGCCGATATTATCGTGACGCACGCCAGCCTTGAGGGGCGCGTTAAGCGAGTCAGTAATAAGCCCTTAGTGTTGATAAAAAACTATATTGGCGACCCGCTCCTTGACGATTTATTTAATCACTTAACGTCGAATTAGCATTTCTGGTTCCTGGAGTAAATATGAAAACGAAAGTTGCTGCAATATATGGCAAACAGGATGTCCGTATCCGTGAATTTGAATTACCTGAAATTACGGAAAATGAACTGTTAGTCAGCGTGATTTCTGACAGCGTATGTTTATCCACCTGGAAGGCCGCGACATTAGGCAGTGAACATAAGCGAGTTCCTGATGACCTGGAAAATCACCCGGTGATTACCGGTCATGAATGTGCCGGAGTCATTGTCGATGTCGGAAAAAAACTGACCGGGAAATATAAAAAAGGGCAGCGCTTTGTTTTACAACCCGCAATGGGATTGCCGAGCGGTTATTCTGCGGGATACAGCTACGAATATTTCGGTGGTAACGCCACGTATATGATTATTCCTGAGGTCGCGGTAAATCTGGGTTGCGTATTGCCGTACCACGGTTCTTATTTTGCGGCCGCGTCGCTGGCGGAACCGATGTGCTGCATTATTGGTGCCTATAATGCGAATTATCATACAACGCCTTATGTTTATGAGCATCGAATGGGAATTAAGCCCGGCGGCAATATTGCTCTTTTAGCCTGCGCCGGGCCAATGGGGATTGGGGCGATTGATTATGCCATTAACGGTGGGCTCAAACCGTCGCGCGTGGTGGTCGTGGATATCGATGAAACGCGTCTGGAGCAGGCTAAAAAGCTGCTCCCGGTCGAACGGGCCGCGGGTAAGGGAATCGAACTCATCTATGTGAATTCGTCTGGTATGGCTGACCCTGCGATGCAACTGCGTGAATTAACGGGCGGAGTCGGGTTTGATGACGTTTTTGTCTATGCCGCCGTGCCGGCCGTCGTGGAGATGGCTGACGATATTCTGGCAGAAGACGGTTGCCTGAACTTCTTCGCCGGTCCGACGGAGAGTCGCTTTAAAGTGCCCTTTAATTTTTACAACGTGCATTACAACAGTACACATGTGGTCGGAACCTCCGGCGGTTCTACTGATGATATGAAAGAGGCGATTGCACTGAGCGCAACGGGCCAGCTTCAGCCGTCGTTTATGGTGACCCATATTGGCGGTCTCAATGCAGTGCCAGATACCGTGCTGAACTTGCCGGATATTCCGGGCGGCAAGAAGCTTATCTATAACGGTGTGACGATGCCGCTGACGGCCATTGCTGATTTCGCCGAGAAAGGCAAAACCGATCCGTTGTTCCGGGAACTGGCGCGGTTAGTGGCACAGACGCACGGTATCTGGAACGAGAAGGCGGAAAGATACCTGCTGGCGCAGTTTGGCGTGGATATTGGGGAGGCGGCGGCATGAAGTCTCTGGCATGGCCGCTATTTCGCATCACGGAGCAGGCAGCGCTGGCTGCCTGGCCGCAAACCGGCTGTGGTGATAAGAACAAAATCGATGGCCTGGCGGTTAGCGCGATGCGCTCGGCCCTGAATGATATTGCCATTCGCGGGCGCATTGTCATTGGCGAGGGCGAGATCGATAACGCCCCCATGTTGTGGATTGGCGAAGAGGTCGGCAGCGGCAGCGGACCGGAGGTTGATATCGCCGTCGATCCCATTGAAGGTACCCGAATGGTCGCGATGGGACAGAGCAATGCGCTGGCGGTCATGGCGTTTGCGCCGCGGGAAAGTTTGTTACATGCCCCTGATATGTACATGAAAAAGCTGGTTGTTAACCGGCAGGCGAAAGGGGTGATTAATCTGGCGCGACCGCTAGCGGACAATCTGCGTCATGTGGCGAAAGCGCTGGGCAAACCGCTGGATCGACTGCGCATGGCTACGCTTGATAAACCGCGACTTCAGCCGGCGATTGCCGAAGCCACGCAGTTAGGGGTGAAAGTCTTTGCCCTGCCTGATGGCGATGTGGCGGCTAGCGTTCTGGCCTGTTTGCAGGATAACCCTTATGACCTGATGTATACCATTGGCGGTGCGCCAGAAGGCGTAATTTCTGCCTGCGCGGTGAAAGCGTTGGGAGGCGATATGCAGGCCGAGCTGATCGATTTTTGTGAAGCGAAAGGCGACAGCGCAGCGCATCGTCTGATTGCCACCCAGGAGCGCCAGCGATGCGCGGAAATGGGCGTCGGGGTCAATCGGGTCTATACGCTTGATGAGCTGGTGGCGGGAAATAACGTCCTCTTTAGCGCGACCGGAGTGACCGGCGGCGATCTTGTGAATGGGATCCAGCAGGTCGCGAAAGGGGTGCGCACGCAAACTTTACTGATCGGTGGCGCGGATCGAACGTGTAATATAATAGACTCTCTGCATTCATGGTGATTTATCGAGAAACGAATGACGACGCTGACAGAAGACGATGTGCTGGAGCAACTGGATGCTCAACATGACTTACTTTCGTTTATGACGACGGCACATAACATTTTGCTACAGGGCATTAAGCGCTTTCTGCCGTCGCTATTTGTCGATAACGATGAAGAGATTGTGGAATATGCCGTAAAGCCGTTACTTGCCCAGAGTGGGCCGCTTGATGATATTGACGTTGCGCTACGCCTGATTTACGCGCTGGGAAAAATGGACAAATGGCTTTATGCCGACATTACGCATTTTTCTCAGTTTTATCAGTATGTCAGCGAACGGGATGAGAGCCCGCAATTTGCCGATGATATCACCTGGGATTTTATCAGCAACGTCAACAGTATCACCCGAAATACGACCTTATATAGCGCGCTGGAGTCGATGAAATTTGCCGACTTTGCGGCGTGGTCTGAGGTGCGTTTTACCGGAATGGTCAAGACGGCAATGACGCTGGCGGTGACGACAATTTTGAAGGAATTAACACCGTGAAAATCGGACTGATGGTCAACGGGTTACGGGTTGAAGCCCATTATCATGATGATGAAATAGAGAACGTTCATAAACCGTTATTACGACGACTGGCAAACGTCCATTCCATGAATGCCAGACAACGCACGATTGTTTTTCTGAGTGCGCCGCCCGGTACCGGGAAATCCACACTGACCACGTTCTGGGAATCTCTCTCTCGTCAGGATCCCTCTCTGCCGGAGATCCAGACGCTGCCGATGGATGGTTTTCATCATTACAACGACTGGCTGAATGCCCACAACCTGCGTGCTTACAAAGGAGCACCTGAGACGTTTGACGTTGATAAACTGGCGCAGAATCTGCGCCAGATTAGAGAAGGTGAAGGGACCTGGCCACAGTATGACCGGCAAAAGCACGATCCGGTTGAAGACGCGATTGTGGTGAGCGCGCCGATTGTCATTGTAGAAGGCAACTGGCTGCTACGGGATGACGAAAGATGGCGGGCGCTGGCGGCGTTCTGCGATTTTTCTCTGTTCATTCGCGCGCCAGCGGAAGCCCTGCATGCACGGCTGGTAGGGCGCAAACTGGCTGGAGGATTATCGCCAGCCGATGCCGAAGCGTTTTATCTGCGTACGGATGGGCCGAATGTTTGTCGGGTTCTGGAGAACAGTCGGTCAGCCGATCTTACTCTGGAGATGACGGCGTCAGGAGCGTATCGGATTGCGTGAGCGCTTTATGATGAAGTCGAACAACCCGCGAGAAATGACGTTGGATAAAAGCAGCGTCATGGCTTATGGCGACAACGCAGGTTCCTCGTTCGCGGCAGACGGCAAGCCAGTTTTCAAACACGGCTTGCCAGTGGTGGTCGAAATCCCGGCTGGGTTCATCAAGTAGCAAAACGGTCGGAGCCATCGCTTCCAGACTGGCGACGGCAACCATGCGTCGTTGCGCGGTATGGAGATCCAGCGGATGCGCGTCGGCAACGTCCTGTAGATGGCACAGCCGTAACGCGGCCTGAGTGCGGCGGTTAATGTCGTCGGCAGGCAATTGCTGTAGCGTTAAACCAAAAGCCACTTCATCGGCAACGTTACTGTGAAAGATCTGATTTTCCGCTTCCTGAAACAGGACCCCAAAGTGTCGGGCGCGCTGACGGTTTTTGAGCTGCGCAAGGGGCATTTGCTGAAAGATGACCTCGCCGGAACAGGGGGAAAGCAATCCGGCCATAATTCGCAGGAGTGTGGATTTCCCGGCGCCATTATCGCCCGTTAACGCCAGCCATTCCCCCTCTCTGAGTTCCAGTGAAATGTCACGCAAGCAGTCATCGGTTGCATTCGGCCAGCGATAAGTCATCTGATTTAACGTCAGCATAATGGTATTAGCGCTCCGTCACGCAGTTGCCATGCCCGTTGGCAGCGAGTAAGAAATGTGAAGTGATGACGTTCGAAAAGCACGATAAGAGAATGTTGCTCCAGCGCCCATTGTTGCAACCGCGCCAGTAGCATATCGGTGGCCTGCAATGTCAGGCGGCTGAACGCTTCATCCAGTATGAGTAATTTCGGCATCATCGCGAGCGCACTGGCAATCACTACGCGCTGAGTTTCTCCACCGGAGAGCGTCCCGGGATGGCGATGGCGCAGCGGCTCACACGCTGTCAGGGCCAGCACATCATCAATCCGGCGCATAATCTCCGCCTCGTCCAGGCAGAGATTTTCCGGGCCAAAAGCAACCTCTTCTTCAACGCTGAAAGTACAACCTGAAAGCTGCAGATAAGGGGATTGTTGCACCAACTGGATGGTGGAAGCCTGCTCTACCAGCGGCAATTTACCGACAGGATTACCCAGTAGCGTTCCTTTGCCCTGAATTTCGCCAGGCAGGAAGTCCGGATACCAGCCGGCCATAAGCTGTGCCAGCGTGCTTTTCCCGCTGCCGTTATCCCCTAATATTGCCACCATTCCGGGCGCTGAATGGTGGAACGTAAAGCATGACGGTGGACGCGTGGCATGGACAGGAAGATAGCGAAACTGTTCTAGCGTAACCATATCCAGACTCCTGTCTCTGCCAGTATCAATACCAACATGCCGTAACGTGCCAGGCGCTGGAAGGTGCTGTCTTTCGGCGCCCACAGCGTCGTTCGCGTGCGATGCAGGCGAAATCCCCGCATATCCAGCGCCGCGCCGCGTACGGCCAAATCGTTGAGTGCATTATGGGTGAGGGGAACGATCAGGGCAGGCATTGCGCGTAAGCGCCGATGCCACGCTTCATCCAGCGGGACGCCGCGAGCCCGCTGCGCCTCATAAATAATCGCCAGTTGCCGTTTGAGTTGTTCAACGACCAGCAACGGACCGGCGAGCAGATAAGCGATGCCCGGAGGCAGACGTGATGCGAACAGCGCCCGAATAACGCGTTGAACCGGCACGTACTGCATCCAGAGTTGAGACGTCGAAACAATGGCCATAATGCGCAGCCACAGCGTAACGGCGTCTGCCCAGCGCTGCGGATCCCGTGGACGACCGCTGATCCACTCCGTCAGCCAGCCACCATGTACCAGCCACAGTCCCACCCCCAAAGAGCACATTAGCCAGGCCACGTATTTTGCCCGTCGCCGTGTCGACTTCCACACCAACAGACTGAGAAAGGTGGCTGCGCTGTATACCGGCAGAACGGTCTGCGCGGGAAGAAGCAAGGTGGAGCAGGCAGCCAGCGCCCACAATGTCAACGAGGTAAACGGGTGCATTTAACGCACGGCTGACATTGTTGGGAAGTGGCGTGTTGTACGTAACGGCAGCTGGCGCAAAAGGGTCCAGACGATAATAGCGGTCAGAATTTTATCGACTAAATTTGCTCCCAGTACGGTAATAGCAACAGACTCCACCAGATTCTGACCAACAGAGTGCATCCAGGCGACAAATAAATCGGCACCGCTGCCGGTTACGCCACCAAAGAGTGTGGTGCGTATTGGCACCGCGACCAGCGTGACGGCCAGGGTAATGACCACGCCGCTGACGACCACTTTTGGCAACGTGCGAAACCAACCGGCCCGCGCCAGCCACCCGGCGACGAGGCCGATGACCATCGCCACAGGCGCAAAGGCCGCGGCGATCGGGTCGGTTAACAGCCCCCAAAGTAAATTAGTCAGCAGGCCAGTCAACATGCCGATGACCGGGCCAAGCAGAACGGCGCTGATCAACGTGCCAATAGAGTCGAGAAAAATGGGGAGTTTAAGCATGCTAATAAGCTGACCGCCAACCATATTAATCGCGATGGCAATGACAATGAGCACTAAAGACTGGCTGGAAAACGGGCGACGCGCCATAAGTAACCTCTTATTGAGTCGTTAAAACACGGGGTGAGATATGCAGTTCGTCATAACCGGAAAGGGGGCATGGCTGACGGCTAAACGCCAGTCCTGTGAGTTCGCCAATCACCAGTTCAAGCGTTGTACGCACGGTACAACCTGGCATCATATGCCCTCCAAGCATCGCGCCTTGCGGATCCGAGACGCTCAGATGCAGATGCTCGCCGGTCAACTCCAGCGTGCCATTCAGCGCAATGACCTCCCATGTTCCCGTCAGCAATGTTGTTGCTTCTTGTCCGGCATAGCGCAGAGCGACATTCGTCAGGCTGCCAGTGCACCCGGCGATCCAGCCGGCGCGCAGCGAGTGTTGCTGAATAAATTCATGAAGTTGGGAAAAGATTTCCTGGCCGGGTTGCAGGCGAAGGGCGTAAAAACGCGCTTCTGATGAAGGGGGAATCGGTGTGGTCATCATTTGCGGGTCTCCGAGACTCGGACGTAACGCCGATCATATAGACGCTGACGAATGTGCTCTCTGATATAAATCAGGATTTTCGACACGGCAACGAAAAGATCTTGCTACGCTTATTCGCGATTCTGGAATAAATTCCGCGACAGTGAGTCCTGAAATGTGATGTAGGTCAGATAACTGTCTTCTTCGACTGGACAATCATTCCTTTTATTCCCCGTTTCGCTTATTCTAGCTGAAGCGTTTCAGTCGATTAAATGTTCGACAAATAATCAATCAGTCGCAGTTTGCGACAGGTAAGGTTTCCCTGAACGATGCGCTGGATTACTCTGTCAGCCACATCTGATTCGGGATAGCCTTGCAGGAGATCTATGACCGTACGCGTAGCGATTAATGGCTTCGGTCGCATCGGACGTAATGTGGTTCGTGCTTTATATGAATCCGGACGTCGGGCGGAAATCACCGTGGTGGCAATCAATGAACTGGCGGATGCCTCTGGCATGGCGCATTTGTTGAAATATGACACCAGCCATGGGCGTTTTGCATGGGACGTTCGCCAGGAGCGCGAGCAGCTCATGGTGGGCGACGACGCGATTCGCATTCTGCATGAGCCCTCGCTTGACGCGCTGCCCTGGCGCGAACTGGGCGTTGATATCGTGCTGGACTGTACGGGCGTCTACGGAAACCGTGAACACGGTGAGGCGCATATCGCCGCAGGCGCGAAGAAAGTGCTCTTTTCACATCCTGGCAGTAACGATCTCGACGCCACCGTGGTATTTGGCGTCAATCAGGATCAACTCCGTGCGGAACACCGCATCGTCTCCAATGCTTCCTGCACCACGAATTGTATTATTCCCATTATCAAATTATTGGATGATGCCTATGGCATCGAATCCGGTACGGTGACGACTATTCACTCCGCGATGCACGATCAGCAGGTTATTGATGCATACCATCCTGACCTGCGCCGTACGCGCGCGGCGAGTCAGTCGATCATTCCGGTGGATACCAAACTGGCGGCTGGCATCACGCGTATTTTCCCGCAGTTTAACGATCGTTTCGAAGCGATAGCGGTGCGGGTACCGACGATAAACGTCACGGCAATCGACTTAAGCGTGACGGTGATGAAGCCAGTAAAAGCTAATGAAGTCAACCAGTTGCTGCAAAAAGCGGCACAAGGTGCATTTCATGATATAGTTGACTATACGGAATTACCGTTGGTCTCAGTCGATTTTAATCATGACCCGCATAGCGCCATTGTTGATGGTACGCAAACGCGGGTCAGTGGCGCGCACCTTATTAAGACACTGGTCTGGTGTGACAATGAATGGGGCTTCGCTAACAGAATGCTCGACACCACGTTAGCGATGGCTGCAAAAGGTTTCAGGTAGGGCGCGAAGGCGCCTGCAAAACTTTATCAAGAATCAACGAGAGGATTCACCATGTCTGTAATCAAGATGACCGATTTGGATCTTGCTGGTAAACGTGTTTTTATCCGTGCGGATCTGAACGTACCAGTTAAAGAAGGGAAAGTGACCAGCGATGCGCGTATCCGTGCTTCTCTGCCGACCATTGAACTGGCCCTGAAACAGGGTGCTAAAGTCATGGTAACTTCCCACCTGGGTCGTCCTACCGAAGGCGAGTACAACGAAGAATTCTCTCTGCTGCCGGTTGTTAATTACCTGAAAGACAAACTGTCTAATCCGGTTCGCCTGGTAAAAGATTACCTCGACGGCGTTGAAGTGGCTGCCGGTGAACTGGTGGTTCTGGAAAACGTTCGCTTTAACAAAGGCGAGAAGAAAGACGACGAAGCGCTGTCCAAAAAATACGCTGCACTGTGCGACGTGTTCGTGATGGACGCCTTTGGTACGGCTCACCGTGCGCAGGCTTCTACTCACGGTATCGGCAAATTTGCAGACGTCGCGTGTGCCGGTCCGCTGCTGGCAGCCGAACTTGACGCGCTGGGTAAAGCGCTGAAAGAACCGGCTCGTCCGATGGTTGCTATCGTAGGTGGTTCTAAAGTATCTACCAAGCTGACCGTTCTGGACTCCCTGTCTAAAATCGCTGACCAGCTGATCGTTGGCGGCGGCATTGCGAACACCTTCGTTGCCGCTCAGGGCCACAATGTGGGCAAATCCCTGTACGAAGCCGATCTGGTTGATGAAGCCAAACGTCTGCTGACCACTTGCGATATCCCGGTTCCGACTGACGTTCGCGTCGCGACCGAGTTCTCTGAAAGCGCTGCAGCCACGCTGAAATCCGTCAACGACGTAAAAGAAGACGAGCAGATCCTGGATATCGGCGACGCTTCTGCACACCAACTTGCTGAAATTCTGAAGAATGCAAAAACCATTCTGTGGAACGGTCCGGTTGGCGTGTTTGAATTCCCGAACTTCCGTAAAGGGACTGAAATCGTGGCTAACGCGATTGCAGACAGCGACGCATTCTCTATCGCAGGCGGCGGCGACACTCTGGCTGCTATCGACCTGTTCGGTATTGCTGACAAAATTTCCTACATCTCCACTGGCGGCGGCGCATTCCTCGAATTCGTGGAAGGTAAAGTTCTGCCTGCAGTAGCGATGCTCGAAGAGCGCGCTAAGAAGTAAGACATTCATGGGCAGGGAAACCTGCCCAATTTTCAGCGCGCTTTAGTAGCACGCACCCCTTTCCAAGGCCGAAGATACAGGACTCGTAACATGTCTAAAATTTTTGATTTCGTAAAACCTGGCGTTATCACCGGTGATGACGTACAGAAAGTTTTCCAGGTAGCAAAAGAAAACAACTTCGCTCTGCCAGCCGTTAACTGCGTGGGTACCGACTCTATCAACGCCGTTCTGGAAACCGCTGCAAAAGTTAAAGCACCGGTCATCGTACAGTTCTCCAACGGTGGCGCTGCGTTCATCGCGGGTAAAGGCGTGAAAACTGACGTTCCTCAGGGTGCGGCAATCCTGGGCGCTATCTCTGGTGCGCACCACGTACATCAGATGGCTGAGCACTATGGTGTTCCGGTTATCCTGCACACTGACCACTGCGCGAAGAAACTGCTGCCGTGGATCGACGGTCTGCTGGACGCGGGTGAAAAACACTTCGCGGCAACCGGTAAACCACTGTTCTCTTCTCACATGATCGACCTGTCTGAAGAGTCACTGGAAGAGAACATTGAAATCTGCTCCAAATACCTGGCGCGCATGTCCAAAATGGGCATGACCCTGGAAATCGAACTGGGTTGCACCGGTGGTGAAGAAGATGGTGTGGATAACAGCCACATGGACGCTTCTGCTCTGTACACCCAGCCGGAAGACGTTGATTACGCGTACACCGAGCTGAGCAAAATCAGCCCGCGTTTTACCATCGCGGCTTCCTTCGGTAACGTACACGGCGTTTACAAGCCGGGTAACGTGGTTCTGACCCCGACCATCCTGCGCGACTCTCAGGACTATGTTTCTAAGAAACACAACCTGCCGCACAACAGCCTGAACTTCGTCTTCCACGGTGGTTCCGGTTCTACCGCTCAGGAAATCAAAGACTCCGTAAGCTACGGCGTAGTGAAAATGAACATTGATACCGATACCCAATGGGCGACCTGGGAAGGTGTTCTGAACTACTACAAAGCGAACGAAGCGTATCTGCAGGGTCAGTTGGGCAACCCGAAAGGTGAAGATCAGCCGAACAAGAAATACTACGATCCGCGCGTATGGCTGCGTGCTGGTCAGGCAACGATGATCACCCGTCTGGAACAGGCTTTCAAAGAACTGAACGCGATCGACGTTCTGTAATGTAGTCAGCTGATTGTAAAAATGGCTTCCTTCGGGAAGCCTTTTTTTTGCTTTGTTGCCGGAGGATGTTGTAGGCCGGATAAGACGCTTGAGCGTCGCCATCCGGCAATGACAAACGGCAGGGCGTTTACTGTGTCACGCAGGTGCCTTTCTCGCCCATTAATATCTGCGGCGCATCTCTCAGGGCGCCAATAAACGCCGAGCTTCCGGTTTGCTTAACAAACTGGATAACTGCCGCCGCCTTTGGACCCATCGCACCGTCTGGTGCAGCAAACGGCGCCAGCTCTTCTGTCGTGACATGTCGCAATGCGCGCGCCTGCGGCGTTCCCCAGTGTTCATAAACGGCATCGGCATCGGTCAGGATCAGCAGGTGATCGGCGTTGATGGCATTGGCCAGCACTGCCGCTGTCAGATCTTTATCGATTACCGCTTCGGTTCCCTGGTAGCCGTCGCCCTGAGCCACCACCGGAACACCGCCGCCACCACAGCAAATCACCGTATGTCCCGCTTCCATCAACATCTGGATGGCATCGCTGTCGAGGATAGCTTGCGGTATCGGTGAGGGAACGACCCGACGGATGTACTGCCCGTCAGCCTTCATTGTCCAGCCATAACGTTGTTCCAGTTCAGCCTGCTGATCGGGTTGATACACGGGCCCGATGTATTTGCCCGGTGCGCAAAATGCCTCATCCTGTGGATCCACTTCCACACGTGTCATCAGGGTTGTCACCGGCGCGGCCCCTGCGTTTTGTGTCAGCGCCTGGGCGATAGCGACGCCAATCATTCCCTGGCTTTCGGCTACCAGAATATCCAGCGGCCAGGCGGGCGCTTCCGTGTATGCCGCGTTCTGTAACGCCAGCAATCCCACCTGAGGCCCATTGCCATGCACAATCACCAGTTGGTAATCGCGGGCCAGCATTGTCACCATTTGTGCAAAAACCTGAATGCTGCGCTGTTGGTTTTCCGCGCTCAATACTTCTCCGCGCTGTAATAACGCATTACCGCCCAGCGCAATGACCAGTTTCTTTTTCATTATGACCTCAATGTGCAAAATATCTCGTGGTCAAAATAACGTTCCTGGCTTTTTATAATGTGACTTATTCGACAGCTTATTGACTGATAAAAATAACGCGTTAATTCGGATTGTTTTTAATTACTTTGTTTAAAATATTTAAAAAATGATTGTTAGACTTTTTTTAATAATGCTGCGGTCAGTTCCCAGGAATTTATAACAATGGATTTTGTGTGACTTTGCTCAAACGAAATGACCTCACGGCCCGATATGGTGGGTATAGTTAAAACATCAAGCCTCATCAATCGTCAGATAACCTGAGGTGTTCAACGGTAAATATTACCGGGAGATTACTTATGTCTGAATCATGTGAAGTGACTGAGGTCACGAAGAAAAAAGGAATACCGGCCTGGTGGGTTACCATTTTCCTGTTCTGGTTGGGATGGATTTTTATGTATGCCGACCGGACGGTATTGAACCCGGTGATGGGCGAACTGGAGAAAGAGTTTGGCTTAAGTGGAACACAATTAGGCATTCTTAATTCTGTATTTTATTTTTCTTATGCGTTATTACAGGTTCCGGCCGGAATACTGGGTGACAAAATCGGTAAGAAAAAAGTGCTGGTGCCAGGGTTTATTCTCTTTGGCGTTTTCACCGCGGTGACCGGCTGGGCAAAAAGCTGGTACACGTTGCTGTTTGCCCGCGTGGTAACCGGTGCGGGAGAAGGGACCTATTACGGTCCTCAGTACGGCCTTTCTTCTGAGCAAATCCCTAAAAAGTATCGCTCGCTGGGCAGTGCAATTATCAATAGCGGCATGGCTTTTGGTATCGCGCTGGGGCTGATGACCTCAAGCTGGCTGGTGTACGATCAGGGGCATTCATGGCGGATGCCGTTCTACGTGATGGCGATCCCTTCGGTGCTGGTGGGGGTAGCGATCTGGCTGTTTGTGAAAGAAAAGAAACGCACCGTAGATACCGATGGTCAGCCGTTAAAAAAAGGGAAATTCAGCGATCTCTTGAAAAACCGCAACCTCGTTCTGACCTATATTATGGTGTTCTGTAGCCTGTTTGGTTTCTTCGTTATTCTGACCTGGCTTCCCTATTATCTGCAAAATGAGCGCGGTATTGCCGGTAGCGAAACCGGGTTTATCTCTTCGCTGGTGGCCTGGATTTCAATACCCGGCGCGCTGTTATTCTCCAGCCTGTCTGACAAATTAGGTAAGCGTAAACCGTTAATTATGTTCCTCGTGCCGGTGGCGATCCTCAGCATGCTGTCCATTGTCTGGATGCCAAATATGACCGGCGTGATTGTCGCCCTGTGTGTTTACGGCCTTGTCGGCAAACTGGCGTTAGATCCCGTGCTGGTTGCACTGGTTGCCGATAGCGTCGATGAAAATAATTACAGCACCGCGTTTGGCTTATTTAATTTTATCGGCATGAGTTCCTCCATTCTTGCTCCGATTATTGCCGGTGCGGCGCGCGATATAACGGGCAGCCTGGCATCCAGTTTTTATGTGTCAGCCATTCTGTTAGTTGTCGGATTGGTTGCCATGCTGTTTTTGAAAGAAAAACGTACATAAGAGGTAGCGGTAATGATTTACGCCTTTATTAAAAAGGGAAGCTTTCAGGACTCCGTCAGCCTGATGATCATTTCCCGTAAATTAAGTGAGCGACCGGAAGTCGACCAGGTTTCCGTCATGATGGGAACGCCTGCGAATAAAGCGATGCTGGATTCCACAGGCTTCTGGCATGCCGATTTTGCCGAGGCCACGCCGAACGATATTTGTGTGGCGGTACGAACGCATGACGAGCAACCCGAGATTCTCGAATTAATTCGCGAACAGCTGGAAAAAGAGTTGAGTGCGATTGCCAGCGCCTCGGGCAGTTCACAGCAACTGCTGAAGGCGCGTCGCTGGGAGAGCGCCTGCCAGAAACTACCGCAGGCCAATTTGCTGCTGGTTTCGGTTGCCGGGGAGTATGCAGCCTCCGTGGCTAAAGAGGGGCTGTTGGCGGGTAAGAACGTGATGATGTTCTCCGATAACGTACCGCTGGCGCAGGAAGTGGCGCTGAAAACGCTGGCGCGCGAAAAGGGGCTTATCGTGATGGGGCCGGACTGCGGGACGGCGATGATTGCCGGTAGCCCACTGGCATTCGCTAACGTGTTACCAGAAGGTGGAATTGGCGTGATAGGGGCGTCCGGGACCGGTATTCAGGAGGTCACCTCGCAGATTGCGCTACACCAACAGGGCATCAGCCATGCCATCGGTTTGGGTGGGCGCGATCTGAGCGCGGAAGTGGGGGGGATCAGTGCGCTAACGGCGCTGGAGATGCTGGCTGCCGATGATGCGACTCGAGTGATTGCGTTTGTCTCCAAACCGCCGTCGCCGCAGGTCAGAACGCGCATTATCAACGCGATGCAGAACGTCGGTAAACCGGTGGTAGCGCTCTTTCTCGGCAATAAACCGGAACAGCGTCGTGAGGGGAACGTCTGGCTGGCGGATTCGCTCTCGGATGCCGCCCAACTGGCCGTCTTACTGATGCGCGTGGCGCAGCAGCGCCTGATTCAACCCGAGGTGGCTGGAAAAGGTATTTACGGTCTGTACGCCGGCGGCACCCTCGCGGCAGAAGCGGCGATGCTGCTCTCATCCGGGCTTGGCGTTCCGGTTAGCGAAAGCCACGATGCTGGCGTCATGCTCGACGCGCAGGGCCACCGCATTGTCGATCTGGGGGATGACAGCTACACGCTGGGCCGACCGCACCCGATGATTGACCCAACCACCCGCAGCATTGAAATCGAAAAGCTGGCCGCAATGCCGGACGTCGGCGTGCTGTTGCTGGATGTGGTGCTGGGCTATGGCGCCTGCGCCGACCCGGCTGGCGCGGTTGTAGAGGCGGTCGAAAAGGTTCGTGCGGCGCGGAGCGCGCCGCTGGTAACCATTGCCACCATGACCGGAACCGATGCTGACCCGCAGGGGCGCAGCGGACAAATTGACATCCTACGCGAAGCGGGCATCGCCGTGGTGGAAACCCTGGAGGAGGCCGTGTTGCTCGCCATCAGCCTGACACATCATCAGGACGCCCGCCCATCAGCCGAACCAGGCACTTTGCTGGATGGCGTACAGGTGATCAATGCCGGATTACGCAGCTTCGCGCTGGATCTGCAAAGCAGCGGCACGCCGGTTGTGCATTATCAGTGGGCGCCGATTGCTGGTGGCAATGCGCGTCTCGCCAGTTTACTCAAGCAGTTACATTAATTCAGAGGTACCGATATGTATTCATCAATTGCACAGGCCAACGACGCCATTATTGAACGCATTAAAACCGCGCGCCCGCACTGGGTTGCCGTCCGTCCTGCGAAAGAGGCGGTGGTGGAATTGTCCTCAGGACGTAAGTTACTGCACGCCGGTCCGCCGATTGCCTGGGAAGAGATGACGGGGCCAATGCGCGGCGCGTGTATCGGCGCATCGCTGTTCGAAGGCTGGGCCGCCAGTGAGGAAGAAGCGGTGGCGCTGTTGAGTCGGGGTGAAGTGGAATTTATTCCCTGTCATCACGTTGGCGCCGTCGGCCCGATGGGCGGAATCACCTCTGCGAACATGCCAGTGCTGGTGGTGCGAGACGTAGTGCACGGCAATCAGTCCTGTTGCAACCTGAACGAAGGGATCGGTAAGGTCATGCGCTTCGGGGCCTACGGTGAAGATGTGCAGACACGCCTGCGCTGGATGCGCGATACGTTGGCGCCGGTGTTGCAGGAGGCGTTATCGCGTATGGAGAACGGCGTTGATTTGACGGCAATGATGGCCCAGGCGATTACGATGGGTGACGAATTCCATCAGCGTAATATCGCGGCCTCGTCGCTGCTGCTGCGCGCACTGTCCCCTGTGATTGCGGGTCTGGACCGGCCGAAAGCTGAAATCATTGAGGTGCTGCAATTCCTGAGCGTGACCGATCAGTTCTTCCTGAATCTGGCGATGGCCTACAGCAAAGCGGTGATGGATGCGGCGGCAGTGATTAAAGCCGGTTCGGTGGTGACAGCAATGACGCGCAACGGCCGTGAGTTCGGGATTCGTGTCAGCGGCACCGGCGACCGATGGTTTACTGCACCCGTGAATACGCCGCAGGGCCTGTTTTTTACCGGCTACAGCCAGGCTGACGCCAACCCGGATATCGGTGACAGCGCCATTACCGAAACGCTGGGCATCGGCGGCGCGGCAATGATTGCCGCCCCCGGCGTGACGCGTTTCGTTGGCGCGGGCGGTATGGGCGCCGCGCTGGAAACCTCCGAAGAGATGGCGGAAATCTACCTCGCTAACAACCCGCTGTTCCAGATCCCGTCCTGGGATTTCAAAGGCGCGTGTCTGGGGCTGGATATCCGCCGCGTTGTGGAAACGGGGATTACGCCGCTTATCAACACCGGTATCGCTCACCGCGAAGCAGGGATTGGGCAGGTTGGCGCGGGTACTGTTCGCGCTCCGCTGCTCTGCTTTGAAAAAGCGCTGGAAGCGCTGGCGGAAGAGCATCACATCACGGCGTAACAGCAATGCCCGGTGGCGCTAACGCTTACCGGGCCTACGAATCTGTGTCAATCGTGGGCCGGATACGCTGAAGCCGCGATCCGGCATTTCGGAGCAACCTATGCTCATACTCAATGCTCTGGCCTGCGCCGGGCTTTATCGACTTCCTGATGGTGAATGGACGCTGCACAGTCGCTTCTCTCAGGCGATCAATTTCAGTCATGCAAACGGTGAGTTACTGACGTTATACCGCTACGGTAAAGGCATGGGACCAACCGGCATGCTGTTGAGTCATAAGCAGTTTTCCCGCCTGACTGCGGTTTCGCACCTGTACAAAACCGGGAATCTGCTGAGCGGGCAGGGAGTGACCCTTCGCTCTCAGCGCCAGCTCAGACTGCAACTCAATCCTGCTGATAGCGCCCCTGTCGGGCTCTCCCGTTGTGGGCAACAAAGCGGCCTGTGTGGGGCATTGAATCAACCCCTTAATGACATACCATTTTATTCAGAAATCATGGCTGCTCTTGCATGCTGGCATCACGGAGGGGAACCGGACTGGCGTTGGCTTATCGGGCGAGGCCCAGGACTCACGCCCAGCGGTGATGATATGCTGACAGGAATGCTGGCGGTCTTTATTGCTGCAGGGATACCGGTTCACCTTTTTTTACCCTCGATTGATCTACTGGCATTGCTGACAACGTCGGTAAGCTGTAGCTATCTTAATAGCGCCAGGCTGGGCGAATTTTCGACGCCCGTGTTGGGCGTCATGCGCAGTTTACAAACCGGACGTAATACAGACCGTGCGCTTGGCCGTCTGCTTGCGGTAGGACATACTTCCGGCGCTGACACGGTATTGGGTATCGCGTTGGCGCAACACTGGTTACAGATGGCTGATTCAAGGGGAATGCATGCTCGATCAGGAAACAATACGCACATTTATTCGGGTGGCTGAGACCGAGAGTTTTTCCCGTGCCGCCAGCTCGCTGCATAAAACGCCCGCGGCGATAAGTTATCGGATTAAAACGCTGGAAGAACAGGTGGGGACGCAGCTTTTTTTACGTACCACGCGCTCCGTCAGCCTGACCCTGGCCGGTCAGCATCTGCTCGAACATTGCCGCCAGTGGCTCAACTGGCTGGACGCCATGCCGGATGAGTTACAGCAGATCAATGCGGGCGTTGAGCGTCAGGTCAATATCGTCATCAATAATTTGCTGTATCAGCCGCAGACGACCGCTGATTTACTGACGTGGCTGCATCAACAATTTCCCTTCACCCGCTTTCAGATCTCCCGCCAGGTTTATATGGGCGTGTGGGATTCGCTGTTGTATGACGACTATCAACTGGCGATTGGCGTGACCGGTTCCGAATCACTGTCGAACAACATTTCGTTGCTGCCGCTGGGGGATATTAGCTGGCAGTTTGTGGTGGCGCAGAATCACCCGCTGGCCAGCCATCCGGCAACGGTGTTATCGGACGACATGCTGCGTCGCTACCCCGCGATTAATATTGAAGATACTTCGCGCACGCTCACCCGCCGCGTGGCCTGGCTGCTGAGTGGACAAAAGGAGATTAAGGTTCCGGATCTCAGCACCAAGCTGGCCTGTCACTTAAGCGGCCTGGGCGTGGGTTTTTTACCGGAACGTCTGTGCCGTCCTTACGTTGAGTCGGGCGCACTGGTGGCTCGTTCGGTAGTGAATCCTCGCCAGCCGTCACCGCTCTCTATCGCCTGGAAGAATGCCGGCAGTGGAAAAGTGGTCAGCGAGATTGCCGACATTTTTAAACAAAAAAATGCGCTGGTAGGAGGATTTTTGCGGATGGTGGATCGTCCCGCAGAACAGAAAAAATAGCGTCATCCGGAACTGGAACGTAACGAAAATGGCTTATTCACCCATTATTGTTTACCTTTAACGGGGTGTTTTCGTGAGATTGATCTCATTTGCTCTGATTTGTTATGACCAAGGAACATGTAATGGAAGATTTGAATGTTGTCGACAGCATCAACGGTGCGGGGACCTGGCTGGTCCGCAACCAGGAATTGCTGTTGAGCTATGCCGTCAACATCGTGGCGGCAGTTGCCATTGTTATTGTCGGGATGATTGTGGCGCGTCTGGTGTCGAATACGGTTAACCGTCTGATGGTGGCGCGTCATATTGATGCCACCGTGGCAGACTTTCTCTCCGCGCTGGTGCGCTACGGGATTGTTGCCTTCACGCTGATCGCCGCGCTGGGTCGGGTGGGCGTGCAAACGGCATCTGTCATCGCTGTTCTCGGTGCCGCCGGTTTAGCGGTCGGTCTGGCGTTGCAGGGGTCGTTGTCTAACCTGGCCGCAGGGGTTCTGCTGGTCATGTTCCGTCCGTTCCGTGCCGGTGAGTATGTTGATCTGGGCGGTGTCGCCGGGACGGTGCTGAATGTGCAGATTTTCTCCACCACCATGCGTACCGTGGACGGTAAAATTGTCGTGATCCCAAACGGTAAAATCATTGCCGGCAATATCATCAACTTTTCCCGCGAGCCGGTACGCCGTAATGAATTCACTATCAGCGTCGCCTACGACTCTGACATCGATAAGGTGAAACAGATCCTCACCGGGATTATCGAGTCGGAAGACCGCATTCTCAAAGATCGCGAAATGACGGTACGTCTGAATGAACTGGGCGCGTCATCGCTCAACTTCGTGGTGCGTGTCTGGAGCAACAGTGGCGATCTGCAAAACGTGTACTGGGACGTGCTGGAACGGATTAAGCGTGAGTTTGATGCCGCAGGTATTCGCTTCCCGTATCCGCAGATGGACATCAATTTTAAACGCGTGAAAGAAGGCGCGGCAGAGTAATGGTGTGCCGGATGAGCATCGCGCCATCCGGCAAAATTCCTTCGGCATTAATTTCTCTAATCTGCGATTAATATTATCCATTTCCGCTAATAATCATCCCGCGTTATAGTCTGCGCTATAGAGACAACGCTCAGGATGATTACCGTGATATCGTATTATTTTCAAGGTCTTGCACTCGGCGCAGCCATGATACTTCCGCTCGGCCCACAGAATGCTTTTGTGATGAATCAGGGGATACGCCGCCAGTATCACATCATGATTGCGCTGCTGTGCGCCGTCAGCGATCTGTTGCTGATTTGCGCCGGAATTTTTGGTGGCAGCGCATTACTGATGCAATCTCCCTGGCTGCTGGCGCTGGTCACATGGGGCGGTGTGGCATTTTTGCTGTGGTACGGCTTTGGTGCGTTAAAGACGGCGATGAGCAGCAATCTGGAACTGGCCAGCGCGGAAGTGATGAAGCAGGGGCGCTGGAAGATTATCGCCACGATGCTGGCAGTGACATGGCTGAATCCACACGTCTATCTCGATACCTTCGTGGTGCTGGGCAGTCTGGGCGGACAACTGGACGTGGAGCCGAAACGCTGGTTCGCGCTTGGCACCGTCAGCGCCTCTTTCCTGTGGTTCTTCGGTCTGGCGCTGTTGGCGGCGTGGCTCGCGCCGCGACTGCGCACCGCAAAAGCGCAGCGGATCATCAATTCGCTGGTCGGTCTGGTGATGTGGTTTATTGCTTTTCAACTGGCAAAAGAAGGCGTTGCGCATGTTCACGCCTTGTTCAACTAAGCGTTGTCTGATGGACAACACACTATTTCACGCTAAGCTTGCCTGCATGCGCCCTGAAATTTGGGCAACTCACGTAACATGGAGGAGCGACAGTGAAGTTCAAAGTGATGGCCCTGGCGGCATTAGTGGGATTCAGTGCAATGTCGGTACAGGCAGGCGAATTGCCTGATGGACCGCACATCGTGACTTCCGGGACGGCAAGCGTGGACGCTGCACCTGATATTGCCACTCTGGCAATTGAGGTTAATGTGGCGGCAAAAGACGCGGCGACGGCGAAGAAACAGGCAGATGAGCGCGTTGCGCAATATCTTTCCTTCCTTGAGCAAAATCAGGTCGCGAAAAAAGACATCAGCTCGGCGAACCTGCGCACGCAGCCGGATTACGACTACCAGAACGGGAAAAGCATTCTGAAAGGCTATCGGGCGGTGCGCACTGTCGAAGTGACGCTGCGTCAGCTCGATAAACTCAACCCGCTGCTGGACGGCGCGTTGAAGGCGGGGCTGAACGAAATTCGTTCCGTGTCGTTAGGCGTGGCACAACCGGATGCTTACAAAGACAAAGCGCGTAAAGCGGCGATTGATGATGCGATACATCAGGCGCAAGAACTGGCGGCAGGCTTTAACAGCAAGCTGGGGCCGGTTTACAGCGTGCGTTATCATGTCTCGAACTATCAGCCAAGCCCGGTGGTGCGGATGATGAAAGCGGATGCGGCACCGGTATCTGCTCAGGAAACCTACGAGCAGGCAGCGATTCAGTTTGATGATCAGGTCGATGTGGTGTTCCAACTGGAACCTGCGGCGGGCCAGCAACCGGCAACGGCTAAAGCGCAATAATCGAAAATACCGGATGGCGCTGCGCTTATCCGGCCTACAGATATGCATCCTGTAGGCCGGATAAGGCGTTTTCGCCGCCATCCGGCATGACTAACAATTACTTCGCAATACGTTTGTACTTGATACGCTTTGGCTCCAGCGCGTCTGCGCCCAGCGTGCGTTTCTTATACTCTTCGTATTCGGTGAAGTTACCTTCGAAGAACTCCACTTTGCCTTCATCCTGGTAGTCCAGAATGTGGGTGGCGATACGGTCGAGGAACCAGCGGTCGTGCGAGATAACCATCGCGCAACCCGGGAACTCCAGCAGGGCGTTTTCCAGCGCGCGCAGGGTTTCGATATCCAGGTCGTTGGTCGGTTCATCGAGCAGCAGCATGTTGCCGCCAACCTGTAACAGTTTTGCCAGGTGCAGACGACCACGCTCGCCGCCGGACAGTTCGCCCACGCGTTTCCCCTGATCAACACCCTTAAAGTTAAAGCGGCCAACGTAGGCGCGGCTTGGCATCTCGGTGTTGCCGATCTTCATGATATCCAGCCCGCCGGACACTTCTTCCCACACGGTTTTGCTGTTATCCATGGCGTCACGGAACTGGTCAACAGAGGCCAGCTTGACGGTTTCACCCAGCGTGATAGTACCGCTGTCAGGCTGTTCCTGACCGGACATCATGCGGAACAGCGTCGATTTACCCGCGCCGTTCGGACCGATGATACCGACAATCGCGCCTTTCGGTACGGAGAAGCTCAGATCGTCAATTAGCAGGCGGTCACCGTAGGATTTACGCAGATGGCTGACTTCAACGACTTTATCGCCCAGACGCGGTCCAGGTGGAATAAACAGTTCGTTGGTTTCGTTACGCTTCTGGTATTCGGTGCTGTTCAGTTCTTCAAAGCGTGCCAGACGGGCTTTACCCTTAGACTGACGGCCTTTCGCGCCCTGACGTACCCACTCCAGCTCTTTCTCGATAGATTTACGACGCGCCGCTTCCTGAGAAGCTTCCTGCGCCAGACGCTGATCTTTCTGCTCCAGCCACGAGGAGTAGTTGCCTTCCCACGGAATCCCTTCGCCGCGGTCAAGTTCGAGGATCCAGCCTGCGACGTTGTCGAGGAAGTAACGGTCGTGGGTAATCGCCACCACGGTCCCTTCGAAGTCGTGCAGGAAGCGTTCCAGCCAGGCCACGGATTCCGCATCCAGGTGGTTGGTGGGTTCGTCGAGCAGCAGCATGTCTGGTTTTTCTAACAGCAGACGGCACAGTGCGACACGGCGACGTTCACCCCCGGAGAGGGTCGCGATTTTGGCGTCCCAGTCCGGCAGACGCAGGGCGTCGGCAGCGCGCTCCAGTTGCACGTTCAGGTTATGACCGTCGTGCGCCTGAATGATCTCTTCAAACTTGCCCTGTTGCGCGGCCAGTTTATCGAAGTCGGCATCCGGCTCGGCGTACTTCGCGTAAACTTCATCCAGACCTTTCAGCGCATTAACCACTTCCGCCACCGCTTCTTCAACAGATTCGCGAACGGTGTGCTCAGGATTGAGCTTGGGTTCCTGCGGCAGGTAACCAATTTTGATGCCTGGCTGCGGGCGGGCTTCGCCTTCGATATCGGTATCGATGCCCGCCATGATGCGCAGCAGGGTGGACTTACCGGCACCGTTAAGGCCCAGTACGCCGATTTTTGCGCCAGGGAAGAAGCTCAGAGAGATGTTTTTAAGAATATGACGTTTCGGCGGAACGACCTTGCCGACACGATGCATGGTATAAACGAATTGGGCCACGTTGGACTCGCCTCTGTATTTATCGTGATGAATATACCCGTCATACTTCAAGTTGCATGCGCGTTGGCTGCACTCGTTCACCCCAGTCACTTACTTATGTAAGCTCCTGGGGGATTAATGAGAGACATCCTGTCTCTCACCGAAGGCCAGTCTGCGGCTGGTCAAATTCGTTCCCGACGAATTTGTCACTCCCTTGCCGCGTGACTCAGCCTTCGGCTTCGCCCCTCCGGGGCCAGCGCTAGCGCTGTTCAAAGCCCTTTGGGCTTTGTCCTGCAACTCGAATTATTTAGGGTATAGATGTTTTCAAAGGCGAAGTGTAGCCTTTTTCCCCTCTCAATCCCAGCCAGCAGATCTCACTCGCCGTAAAAGTAAAAAAGTGTCCTCGACGTGGCGTAAATGCCAATGACTGGTTAGCATGAAATCATTAGGCGGCATGAGGCTGCAACGACGTATCATTTTTAGAGGAAGAGCTTGTGGACAAAGCCCAACGATTTACCTGGCGTCTTATTGCCGCCGGTGTGTGCCTGCTGACGCTAAGTCAGGCTGCGCGAGCCGATTCACTGGATGAACAGCGTAACCGTTACGCACAAATTAAGCAGGCCTGGGATAACCGACAGATGGATGTCGTGGAACAGATGATGCCGGGCCTGAAGAATTACCCTCTGTATCCCTACCTGGAATATCGGCAGATCACCGATGATCTGATGAATCAACCGACTGTCACGGTGACCAACTTTGTCCGTGCCAACCCGACTCTGCCGCCAGCACGCACGCTGGAATCGCGTTTTGTGAATGAACTGGCGCGGCGTGAAGACTGGCGCGGGTTATTAGCGTTTAGTCCGGAGAAACCGAGAACCACCGAGGCGCAGTGCAATTACTACTACGCGAAGTGGAATACCGGACAAGCGGAAGAGGCCTGGCAGGGGGCGAAAGAGCTGTGGTTGACCGGTAAGAGTCAGCCCAATGCCTGTGACAAACTGTTCAGCGTCTGGCGCGCTTCCGGTACTCAGGACCCGCTCTCTTACCTGGAGCGCATCCGCCTGGCGATGAAAGCGGGAAATACCGGACTGGTGACGGTACTGGCCGGGCAGATGCCAGCGGAGTACCAGACTATCGCGTCAGCGATTATCTCACTGGCGAACGATCCGAACAGCGTCATGAACTTTGCGCGCACCACCGGCGCTACCGATTTTACCCGTCAGATGGCCGCCGTGGCCTTTGCCAGCGTCGCGCGTCAGGATGCGGAAAACGCGCGTCTGATGATCCCGTCACTGGTGCAGGCGCAGCAACTGAATGAGGATCAAACCCAGGAGTTACGCGATATCGTCGCCTGGCGATTAATGGGTAACGACGTCACCGACGAGCAGGCGAAATGGCGCGATGATGCGATCATGCGCTCGCAATCCACGACGCTTGTGGAGCGTCGGGTGCGGATGGCGCTCGGGACCGGCGATCGTCGTGGCCTGAACACCTGGCTGGCGCGTCTGCCGATGGAAGCGAAAGAGAAGGACGAATGGCGCTACTGGCAGGCCGATTTGCTGCTGGAGCGGGGACGGGAAAACGAAGCAAAAGAGATCCTGCATGCGCTGATGCAGCAGCGCGGTTTCTACCCGATGGTGGCGGCGCAGCGTCTGGGGGAAGAGTACGTCCTGAAAATTGATAAAGCGCCGGGCAATGTGGATAACGCACTGACTCAGGGGCCGGAAATGGCTCGTGTTCGCGAACTGATGTACTGGAATCTGGATAACACCGCCCGCAGCGAATGGGCGAACCTGGTCACCAGTCGCACGAAGACGGAACAGGCGCAACTGGCGCGTTATGCCTTCAACAATCAGTGGTGGGATCTGAGCGTGCAGGCGACGATCGCCGGTAAACTCTGGGATCATCTGGAGGAGCGTTTCCCGCTGGCGTATCAGGATATCTTTACTCGCTATACCCGCGGCAAAGACATCCCGCAAAGCTATGCAATGGCGATAGCGCGTCAGGAGAGCGCCTGGAATCCGAAGGTGAAATCTCCGGTCGGTGCCAGTGGGCTAATGCAGATTATGCCCGGCACGGCGACACACACGGTGAAGATGTTCTCTATTCCGGGTTACAGCAGCCAGAACCAGTTACTGGATCCAGAAATGAATATCAACATCGGTACCAGTTACCTGCAGTACGTCTACCAGCAGTTCGGCAATAACCGGATCTTCTCCTCTGCAGCCTACAACGCCGGACCGGGGCGTGTGCGTACCTGGCTTGGCAACAGTGCGGGACGGATTGATGCCGTGGCGTTTGTCGAGAGTATTCCCTTCTCGGAAACGCGCGGCTACGTGAAGAACGTGCTGGCCTACGATGCTTACTATCGCTATTTCATGGGACAGAAAGACACCCTGATGAGCGATTCTGAGTGGCAGAGACGTTATTAATCCGATGGGTTATGTTATGATTTGTACTCGTGTATGAGTACAACAGGGCGACATAACATGACCCAGCATTCCCCTTATTCATCGGCGATAGCCGAACAACGCAATCAGGAGTGGCTTCGTTTTGTGGAGTTGCTCCGCCAGTCTTACGCAGAGGATCTGCACTTACCGCTGTTGCAGTTGATGCTGACCCCGGACGAGCGCGAAGCGTTAGGGACGCGTGTACGCATTATCGAAGAGTTATTACGCGGCGAAATGAGTCAGCGTGAGCTGAAAAACGAACTGGGCGCGGGGATTGCTACCATCACTCGCGGCTCTAACAGCCTGAAATCTGCCCCTGTCGAACTGCGTCAGTGGCTTGAAGTCGTATTGTTGAAAAACGCCTGAAAAGCGTTTTCGTAGGCCTGATAAGCGTAGCGCCATCAGGCTCGCAACTGCACCATCGCCGGATGACGACTTCGTCTTATCCGGCCTACAATCTCACTGATAAATCGCGTTATGAAACGGGCTGAGCGCCAGAATCACCGCCTGGTGGTAGACGCTGGCACGCGTCAGTTTCCCGGCGGTAAACACGCCAATCGCGCCTTCTTTTCGACCAATCTTATCAATGCCCGTGTAGTGAGACATCACCGGGCCAAGCGCTTCACCCTCACGCACTTTTTCAAGGATCACTGCAGGTAGCGGCAGCGTCGCGGAACGGGCTTCACCGCGTTGGGTTGCATTCTCGACAACCACCCAACTGAAGGTCGCGTCTTCATCAATACCCGCTTCGATAGCCACCCAGAAGTCGGCATCTGGTCGCGCACGACGGGCATTTTCGACCCGATTACGTGCGCCAGCACGCGTTTCAGAACTTCCGAAGGGTTGCTCCGGTACGCCACTATCGACGTCAACAGACTCTATATGGCAGGATCCTTCACCGAAGATCTCGTTAAATGCCTGCAGAATTGCCTGAATTTTGGCGGGATTGGTGGTTGCTGAGACAACATGGTGCATAATTAAGCTCGATTTTAAAAAACTCATCGCAGTATACGGAAAAATAGCATGTTACAGGTATACCTTGTTCGCCACGGTGAAACGCAGTGGAACGCCGAGCGACGTATTCAAGGCCAGTCCGACAGTCCGCTGACCGCTAAAGGTGAGCAACAAGCAGTGCAGGTAGGTGAACGCGCGAAAAGCCTCGGCATCACCCACGTCATCAGTAGTGATTTGGGACGTACCCGCCGCACTGCTGACATCATCGCCCAGGCCTGTGGTTGTGATATCACCTTAGACGCCCGCCTGCGCGAGCTGCACATGGGAGTGCTGGAAAAACGTCATATTGATACCCTGACCGCCGAAGAAGAAAACTGGCGTCGCCAGTTAGTCAACGGCACCGTCGACGGGCGTATCCCCGAAGGGGAGTCGATGCAGGAACTGAACGATCGTGTTCATGGTGCGCTCGCCGCGTGCCTGAATTTGCCGCAGGGGAGTCGTCCGCTGTTGGTCAGCCATGGCATCGCGCTGGGCTGTCTGGTCAGTACGATTCTGGGACTTCCTGCGTATGCGGAACGCCGCTTACGTCTGCGTAACTGCTCGATTTCGCGGGTGGATTATCAGGAAAGTTTGTGGCTGGCGCCGGGATGGGTCGTGGAAACGGCAGGGGACATCTCGCATCTGGACGCCCCTGCGCTGGATGAGCTACAGCGTTAACGGCGAATCGGTATCAGGAATTCGCAGCGCAGGTTAATCGGGCGGTCACCGGCTTTGGCATCTTCAGCCGGGTAGTACCGTTCGATATCCTGCCCTTTGCGGCGCGTCAGGTTCAGCATTGGCATGCAGGTTCCGTAGACGGTCAGGATGAACTCCTGGACGCCCGTTCCCAGCCCCTCGTAGGTAAACATGACATATTCGCCGCCCTGCAACAGCACCGGTTGAGCTGACTGCACGTAGCCGTTGGCTTGCTCCTGAGGTAGCGCGGTAGTGTAGAACACTTCCTGTTCGTCATCTTTCTCAAGACTCGGACGCGTTTCGTTCAGGCCATACAGTACGGGCGGGATCGCGGGGGCATGCGCGAGGAAATTGTGCCAGAACTGCACGCGCATTTCGTGGCGGAAATCGGAGATTTGCTCCAGCGAACATGAGTAGCTCTGGGTGATGCCAAGCAGTGGCGTATCTTCCAGAGTGACAAACTTATGCTCAGGTATGGCAAATTCGCCCAGACGCAGAGGCGGACGGATACCGAACGCGCTCCATTCCGGTGAACGACGATACAGCGCAGGCGTTTGGGAAAACTGTTTCTTAAAGGCGCGGGTGAATGTTTGTTGAGAGTCAAAGCGGTACTGTAGGGCAATATCCAGAATCGGGCGAGCCGTCAGGCGAAGCGCAACAGCGGATTTCGATAAGCGGCGTGCGCGAATATACGCGCCAATCGCGTGGCCCGTCACGTCCTTAAACATTCTCTGCAGATGCCACTTGGAATAACCCGCTTTTGCCGCCACATTGTCAAGCGACAGGGGCTGATCCAGATGACCTTCCAGCCAGATTAATAGGTCGCGAATAATGCCGGCCTGATCCATAAAATATCCTCATCCTTTCAACTACAAACACCTGACATCAGATTATTGGATAATAGCATTTTTTGTTGTTTTAGCATTCAGTGTTTTTTTTGCGCATTAATGCTTTTTTTGGATCAAATAAAACGTGATTATTGTAATCCTGTGATCTGTAAACAGTTTCTTTTACAATGTCGAATAATTGCCCAGCGTAATTTTAAAGAATGGTAACAATATGAAATACAAGAGTTTAGTTCTTTCCACTCTGTTGTTTATGCTGGCGCCGCTGGCGTCCGCCGAACAGATCGGCTCTGTCGATACGGTGTTCAAAATCTTTGGACCGGATCATAAAATCGTCGTGGAGGCGTTTGACGATCCCGATGTCAAAAACGTGACCTGCTACGTCAGCCGTGCCAAGACCGGGGGCATTAAAGGCGGGCTGGGGCTGGCTGAAGACACCTCCGATGCCGCCATCTCCTGTCAGCAGGTGGGACCGGTAGAACTGAGCGACAGAATCAAGAACGGCAAAGCTCAGGGGGAAGTGGTCTTTAAGAAACGCACTTCGCTGGTCTTCAAATCTTTACAGGTCGTGCGTTTTTATGATGCTAAACGCAACGCGCTGGCCTATCTGGCCTATTCCGACAAGGTTGTCGACGGGTCGCCGAAAAATGCCATTAGCGCGGTACCCATCATGCCGTGGCGCGAATAACAGGGAAGCATAATGCAGCAGGTATCGGTCTGGCTGGTGGAAGATGAGCAGGGTATCGCGGATACCCTGATTTATATGCTCCAGCAGGAAGGGTTTAGTGTGGAAGCCTTTGAGCGCGGTCTGCCTGCGCTGGATAAAGCGCGTCATCAGTGCCCGGATGTGGCGATTCTCGATGTCGGGTTGCCGGATATCAGCGGCTTTGAACTGTGCCGACGATTGCTGGAGCAGCATCCGGCGTTACCGATCCTCTTTCTTACGGCGCGTAGTGACGAGGTGGATCGCCTGCTGGGGCTGGAAATTGGCGCTGACGATTACGTCGCTAAACCGTTTTCACCCCGGGAAGTGTGCGCCAGGGTACGCACGCTGTTACGCCGTGTGAAGAAGTTTTCTACGCCGTCGCCCATTGTCAAAACCGGTCATTTTGAGCTGAATGAGCCCGCTGCCGAAGTGGCCTGGTTCGGCACGCCCCTGCCACTCACGCGCTATGAGTTTTTGCTGCTGAAAACGCTGCTGTTATCTCCTGGTCGCGTCTATTCTCGCCAGCAACTGATGGATATCGTCTGGGCTGATGCGCAGGATACTTTCGACCGGACGGTCGATACGCACATCAAAACGCTGCGTGCCAAACTGCGTGCCGTCAATCCGACGCTCTCGCCTATCAACACGCATCGTGGAATGGGTTACAGCCTGAGGAGCCTCTGATGCGCATTGGCATGCGTTTGCTGTTGGGCTATTTCCTGATTGTCGCCGTTGCCGCGTGGTTTGTTCTCTCTATCTTTGTGCAGGAGATTAAACCTGGCGTACGGCGTGCAACGGAAGGGACGCTGATCGATACCGCCACGCTGCTGGCGGCGCTGGCCCGTGACGATCTGCTGTCCGGCAATCCGGAGCATGGCCAACTGGCGCAGGCGTTTACGCAACTGCACAATCGTCCCTTTCGCGCCAATATCAGCGGAATCAATAAAGTCCGCAACGAGTACCATGTCTACATGACGGACGCGCAGGGCAAAGTGGTGTTTGATTCCGTCAGCAAAGCGGTCGGGCAGGATTACTCCCGCTGGAACGATGTCTGGCTAACGCTGCGTGGACAGTATGGCGCACGCAGTACGCCACAGAACCCCGCAGACCCGGAAAGCTCGGTCATGTATGTTGCCGCGCCGATTGTCGATAATGGAAAGATCGTCGGCGTGCTCAGCGTGGGGAAGCCTAATGCCGCTATGGCGCCGGTGATTAAACGCAGCGAGCGACGGATCCTCTGGGCCAGCGCGGTTCTGCTTGGCATCGCGCTGGTGATTGGTGCCGGGATGGTCTGGTGGATTAACCGCTCGATCGCCCGTCTGACGCGCTATGCGGATTCAGTGACTGAAAACCAGCCGATGCCGCTGCCAGAACTGGGCAGCAGCGAGTTGCGCAAGCTGGCGCAGGCGCTGGAGAGCATGCGCCTGAAGCTGGAAGGTAAGAATTACATTGAACAGTACGTGTACGCGCTTACCCACGAGCTGAAGAGTCCGCTGGCGGCCATTCGCGGCGCGGCGGAAATCCTGCGGGAAAATCCGCCTCCGGACATTGTTAAGCGCTTTACCGACAATATTCTCAGCCAAAACGCGCGAATGCAGGCGCTGGTTGAAACACTGCTGCGTCAGGCGCGGCTGGAGAATCGTCAGGATATTGCGCTCTCTGCGGTTGCCGTCGATAAACTGTTTGCGCAAATCAGCGACGCACGCGCCATTCAACTGGCGTCGAATGCAATATCGCTGGAGAGGGTTCCTTCAACGTTAAGCGTCTGTGCAGAGCCAGCGCTGCTGGAGCAGGCGTTGGGCAACCTGCTGGACAACGCCATTGATTTCACCCCGGCTGGTGGGACGATCACCCTCAGCGCGCAGGCGCATGCAGAGAAAGTGACGCTGACGGTGGCCGATACCGGCACCGGTATTCCCGATTTTGCCTTACCGCGGATATTTGACCGTTTTTACTCACTGCCGCGTGAAAATGGCTTCAAAAGCAGCGGTCTGGGCCTGGCGTTCGTGCGCGAAGTCGCGCGACTGCTGAAGGGAAGTGTGGAATTGCGTAACCGACCGGAAGGTGGCGTCGAGGCCATGCTCATACTTCACCGTCACTTCACATAGCTTCAAATTCCCCCCACACAGCGTGCGTACTCTGCCGGTATTGCATAAGGAGAACGCTATGTTGAAATCCCCCCTGTTCTGGAAAATCGTCACTTTAGGTGGCGCGATTGTGTTGCTGCTGATCCCACTGATGATGGTCCGGCAGATCATTGTGGAACGCGCTGATTATCGCGATGCGGTAGAGGATGCCATTCGGCAGAGTACCAGCGGACCGCAAAAAGTGGTCGGCCCGTTGATTGCCGTGCCCGTGACCGAGTTATACACGGTGCTGGAAAACGAGAAAGAGGTGCAGCACACGCGCAGCTTTATCCACTTCTGGCTGCCGGAGTCGCTCATGGTTGAGGGTAACCAGAATGTCGAGCCACGAAAAGTGGGCATCTACGAGGGGCAGGTCTGGCATACCGATGTCACGTTGAAGGCGGAGTTTGATGTCGCGCGGCTGAGTGAACTTAACAGGCCCAACGTGACCCTCGGAAAACCGTTTATTGTGGTTGGCGTGGGCGATGCGCGGGGCATTGGCGTAGTGAAAGCGCCGACGGCGAATGGCGTGGCGCTTGCCGTCGAGCCGGGGACAGGATTAACGGGACGTGGAGAGGGGCTTCACATCCCGCTTCCCGACGAACAATGGGCGATGCGCGATGTGAACCTGGCGATGTCACTCAACTTAAGCGGAACCGGATCTTTCTCCGTGGTTCCGGTGGGGCGCAGCAGTCAAATGACGCTCACCAGTAACTGGCCGCACCCCAACTTCCTTGGTGATTTTCTGCCCGAAAAGCGCGAAATCAGTGAGTCAGGGTTTCAGGCGCAGTGGCAAAGCAGTTGGTTTGCCAATAACCTCGGCGAGCGGTTTGTGGATGCGCAAAAAGACGGGTGGTATAACCTGCCGTCATTTAGCGTCGCAGTTGCCACTCCTGCCGATCAGTACCAGCTGACGGATCGGGCAACTAAGTATGCCATTCTGCTAATTACGTTGACCTTTATGGCTTTCTTTGTGTTCGAAACCTTAACCGGCAAAAGGTTACACCCGATGCAGTATCTGCTGGTGGGGCTGTCGCTGGTGATGTTTTATCTGCTGCTGCTGGCGCTCTCAGAACACATTGGCTTCACCCTGGCGTGGGTTGTCGCCAGTCTGGTGGGCGCGCTGATGAACGGGGTTTATCTCCAGGCGGTATTGCAGGGCTGGCGTAGCAGTGTGGTCTTCACCCTGGCATTGCTGGCGCTGGATGGCGTGATGTGGGTTCTGCTGCGCTCGGAAGACAGCGCGCTTCTGCTGGGAACGAGCGTACTGCTGCTGGCGCTGGGGAGCGTGATGTTCCTGACACGGCATCTGGACTGGTATGCGTTCTCGCGTACGAAACCGACAACAACGCCGAAACCGACAGCGCCAGTGGACGATGCGCTACGCGTGTGGAAGTAAATTCAGTTAACGGCAGACAAGAAAAACGGCGCATTGAGCGCCGTTTTTTTGACGGTAATAACTTGATTAATCCTGCAGATCGCCACAGAAACGGTAACCTTCACCGTGAATTGTCGCGATAATTTCCGGCGTATCCGGCGTCGATTCGAAATGCTTACGAATACGACGGATGGTCACGTCAACGGTGTGGTCATGCGGCTTCAGCTCACGACCGGTCATTTTCTTCAGCAGTTCAGCACGAGACTGGATCTTACCCGGGTTCTCGCAGAAGTGAAGCATGGCACGGAACTCGCTGCGCGGCAGTTTGTACTGTTCGCCATCAGGCCCGATCAGAGAACGGCTGTTGATGTCCAGTTCCCAACCGTTGAACTTGTAGCTTTCAACGCTACGACGTTCTTCACTGACGGTGCCCAGGTTCATGGTACGCGACAGAAGGTTGCGGGCACGGATAGTCAGTTCGCGCGGGTTAAACGGTTTGGTGATGTAATCATCTGCACCGATTTCGAGGCCGAGGATTTTATCGACTTCGTTATCGCGACCCGTCAGGAACATCAGCGCAACGTTAGCCTGCTCGCGCAGTTCACGCGCCAGCAAAAGACCGTTTTTGCCTGGCAGGTTGATATCCATGATCACCAGGTTGATGTCATATTCAGAGAGGATTTGATGCATTTCCGCGCCATCTGTCGCTTCGAATACATCATAGCCTTCCGCTTCGAAAATACTTTTTAACGTGTTGCGTGTTACCAACTCGTCTTCAACGATAAGAATGTGCGGGGTCTGCATGTTTGCTACCTAAATTGCCAACTAAATCGAAACAGGAAGTACAAAAGTCCCTGACCTGCCTGATGCATGTCGCAAATTAACATGATCGGCGTAACATGACTAAAGTACGTAATTGCGTTCTTGATGCACTTTCCATCAACGTCAACAACATCATTAGCTTGGTCGTGGGTAGTTTCCCTCTGGACCCGACAGTGTCAAAAACGGCTGTCATCCTAACCATTTTAACAGCAACATAACAGGCTAAGACGTACCGGACACCCAATAAAACTACGCTTCGTTGACATATATCAAGTTCAATTGTAGCACGTTAACAGTTTGATGAAATCATCGTATCCAAATGCTAGCTTTCATCACAAAATTGCAATAATCCAACTAGTTGCACAAGATAACTAATTAACACGGCGAATCCTATGAATGAGATTCATTTTAAATCAAATTATCTCTGATAAACAGAAGGATATACTGTTTCTGTTAACATAAAAAACATTAGTAAAGTAAGGAAATAGTTTAGCGTCTTTTATCAACGATGAAACGCTTTTTCAGTGATTTTCGTTAAAATTTTGTAAATTCGCTCCGCGTAATATCTTGACACAGGTCACACAAGTGTCTGCGGACAGGCATATAGAGAAGAAAAATGCGCATAACAATTATCCTCGTCGCTCCTGCCAGAGCGGAAAATATCGGCGCGGCAGCGCGCGCCATGAAGACCATGGGGTTTACACAGTTGCGTATTGTCGACAGTCAGGTTCATCTTGAACCCGCTACGCGCTGGGTGGCGCATGGCTCCGGCGATCTTATTGATAATATTGCCGTTTTCCCAACTCTCGCGGATGCGCTTACCGATGTTGATTTTACCGTCGCCACCACGGCGCGCAGTCGGGCCAAATTTCATTACTACGCGACGCCAGCGGAGCTGGTACCGCTCCTGGAAGAAAAATCGGCCTGGATGAATCATACCGCGCTGGTTTTTGGTCGTGAAGATTCCGGACTGACCAACGATGAACTGGCGCTGGCAGATATTCTGACTGGCGTACCGATGGTTGCAGATTATCCTTCATTAAATCTGGGCCAGGCGGTAATGGTCTACTGCTATCAATTAGCAAATTTAATGCAACAACCTGCTAAAGAAGTCGATTCATCTGATGAATTTCAGTTACAGGCATTACGATCTCGCATAATGACATTACTGACCTCTCTGGAGGTTGCGGATGACATCAAACTGGTCGACTGGCTGCAACAGCGTCTGGGACAATTAGGGCAGCGAGACACGGTAATGTTGCACCGGTTAGTCCATGATATCGAAAAAAATATCACGAAATAATAGTTCGCCTTTAGTCTTATTTTTGGTGATAAGTGCTAATTTCAAGAGGGGTGTTCCTGCTGTATTGGTTGAAAATAAACCCTTCGCCAGCAGCACATGAACAAGTTTCGTCAGGTGAGTAAATCAAATATTTATTGACTTAGGTCACCAGATACTTTAACCAATATAGACATACGGCACAGACAGATAAAAATTACAGAGTACACAACATCCATGAAACGCATCAGCATCACCATTACCACAACCATCACCATTACCACAGGTAACGGTGCGGGCTGACGCGTACAGGAAACACAGAAAAAAGCCCGCACCGAACAGTGCGGGCTTTTTTTTCGACCAAAGGTAACGAGGTAACAACCATGCGAGTGTTGAAGTTCGGCGGTACATCAGTGGCAAATGCAGAACGTTTTCTGCGGGTTGCCGATATTCTGGAAAGCAATGCCAGGCAGGGGCAGGTAGCGACCGTTCTTTCTGCCCCCGCTAAAATTACCAACCATCTGGTGGCGATGATTGAAAAAACCATCGGAGGTCAGGACGCATTGCCCAATATCAGCGATGCCGAACGTATTTTCGCCGAACTTCTGACAGGCCTCGCCGACGCCCAGCCTGGCTTTCCGCTGGCGCAGTTGAAAGTGTTTGTTGAACAAGAATTTGCCCAAATTAAGCATGTGCTGCATGGGATTAGCCTGCTCGGACAGTGCCCGGACAGCATTAACGCCGCGCTCATCTGCCGTGGCGAAAAGATGTCGATCGCCATCATGGCGGGGTTACTGGAAGCGCGTGGTCACCATGTTACCGTTATTGATCCGGTCGAAAAACTGCTGGCGGTGGGGCACTACCTTGAATCCACTGTCGATATTGCTGAATCAACGCGTCGCATCGCCGCCGGGCGAATTCCCGCTGACCACATGGTGCTGATGGCCGGTTTCACCGCCGGTAATGAGAAGGGCGAACTGGTGGTACTGGGACGTAACGGCTCTGATTACTCTGCTGCGGTTCTGGCTGCCTGCTTACGTGCCGACTGCTGCGAGATCTGGACGGACGTCGACGGTGTGTATACCTGCGATCCGCGCCAGGTGCCCGACGCCAGGTTGCTGAAGTCGATGTCTTATCAGGAAGCGATGGAGCTCTCCTATTTCGGCGCGAAAGTGCTTCACCCTCGTACCATTACCCCCATCGCGCAGTTCCAGATCCCTTGCCTTATCAAAAATACCGGTAATCCGCAGGCGGCAGGCACGCTGATCGGCGCCAGTCGCGATGAAGACGAACTGCCGGTGAAGGGGATTTCAAACCTCAATAATATGGCGATGTTCAACGTCTCTGGTCCCGGTATGAAAGGGATGGTGGGGATGGCGGCGCGCGTGTTTGCGGTGATGTCCCGCGCGGGAATTTCCGTCGTATTGATTACCCAGTCTTCTTCTGAGTACAGCATCAGCTTTTGCGTGCCGCAGGCGGACTGCGCACGTGCTCAGCGCGCTTTACAGGATGAGTTCTATCTCGAGCTGAAAGAGGGCGTACTGGAACCTCTGGCGGTCACTGAACGGCTGGCTATTATCTCCGTCGTCGGGGATGGCATGCGGACGCTGCGCGGTATTTCAGCAAAATTCTTTGCCGCACTGGCGCGCGCCAATATCAATATCGTGGCCATCGCTCAGGGCTCCTCCGAGCGTTCCATTTCGGTGGTGGTCAACAATGACGACGCCACGACAGGCGTACGCGTCACCCATCAGATGCTGTTCAACACCGACCAGGTGATTGAAGTGTTTGTCATTGGCGTCGGTGGGGTAGGCGGCGCGTTACTGGAGCAGCTTAAGCGTCAGCAGACCTGGCTGAAGAAAAAACATATCGACCTGCGCGTGTGCGGCGTGGCGAACTCCAGAGCGCTGCTGACTCATGTGCATGGCCTGAACCTGGAGAACTGGCAGGCCGAGCTGGCTGAAGCGAAAGAGCCGTTCAATCTCGGTCGCTTAATTCGCCTGGTGAAGGAATATCATCTGCTGAACCCGGTGATTGTTGACTGCACCTCCAGTCAGGCGGTGGCCGATCAATACGCTGACTTCCTGCGCGAAGGTTTCCACGTGGTCACGCCGAACAAAAAGGCGAATACCTCGTCAATGGATTACTACCATCAGTTGCGTTTCGCTGCCGCGAAATCACGGCGTAAATTCCTCTATGACACCAACGTGGGTGCCGGTCTGCCGGTGATCGAAAACCTGCAAAACCTGTTGAACGCGGGCGATGAGTTACTGAAATTCTCCGGCATTCTGTCTGGTTCGTTGTCGTTTATTTTCGGTAAGCTCGACGAAGGCATGAGCCTCTCTGAAGCGACCCGCATCGCGCGTGAAATGGGCTATACCGAGCCAGACCCGCGTGACGATCTTTCCGGAATGGATGTGGCGCGTAAGCTGCTGATCCTTGTCCGTGAAACCGGACGCGAGCTGGAACTGTCTGACATCGTCATTGAACCGGTGCTGCCGAAAGCGTTTGATGACTCCGGTGACGTTGACGCGTTCATGGCGAATCTGTCGCAGCTTGATGACGCGTTCGCCGCTCGCGTGGCAAAAGCCCGTGATGAGGGCAAAGTATTGCGCTATGTTGGCAACATCGAAGAAGACGGCGTGTGTCGGGTGAAAATTTCTGAAGTGGACGGTAACGATCCGTTGTACAAAGTGAAAAACGGTGAAAACGCGCTGGCTTTCTACAGTCACTACTATCAGCCTCTGCCATTGGTTCTGCGCGGTTATGGCGCGGGCAATGACGTCACGGCGGCAGGGGTGTTTGCTGACCTGTTGCGCACCCTCTCATGGAAGCTAGGAGTTTAACATGGTTAAAGTTTATGCCCCGGCTTCCAGTGCCAATATGAGCGTTGGATTTGATGTGCTTGGGGCGGCGGTGACCCCCGTTGATGGCTCACTGCTGGGCGACGTGGTAACGGTCGAGGCGGCAGACAGTTTCAGTCTGAACAATCTGGGCCGCTTTGCTGACAAACTGCCGTCAAAACCGCGTGAAAATATTGTCTACCAGTGTTGGGAGCGTTTTTGTCAGGAGCTGGGTAAGCAAATCCCGGTGACGATGACGCTGGAAAAAAATATGCCAATCGGCTCCGGATTAGGCTCCAGCGCCTGCTCGGTGGTGGCGGCACTGGTGGCGATGAATGAGCACTGCGGCAAGCCGCTGAATGACACGCGTCTGCTGGCGATTATGGGGGAGCTGGAAGGGCGTATCTCCGGCAGCATTCATTACGATAACGTCGCGCCGTGCTTCCTCGGCGGTATGCAGTTGATGATTGAAGAAAACGGCATTATCAGTCAGCAGGTGCCAGGCTTTGATGAGTGGCTGTGGGTGCTGGCCTATCCAGGCATTAAGGTTTCCACCGCGGAAGCGCGGGCCATTTTACCTGCGCAATATCGTCGCCAGGATTGCATTGCCCACGGGCGACACCTGGCCGGGTTTATTCACGCCTGCTATTCCCGCCAGCCAGGGCTTGCGGCGAAACTGATGAAGGATGTGATTGCCGAACCGTATCGCGAACGTCTGTTGCCAGGTTTTGCCCAGGCGCGTCAGGCCGTCGCAGAAATTGGCGCGCTGGCGAGCGGTATTTCCGGTTCAGGGCCGACGCTGTTTGCGCTCTGCGATAAACCGGATACGGCGCAGCGCGTGGCGGACTGGCTGGGTAGTCACTACCTGCAAAATCAGGAAGGCTTTGTTCATATTTGCCGGCTGGACACGGCGGGCGCACGAGTACTGGGATAATTGATGAAACTCTACAATCTAAAAGATCACAACGAACAGGTTAGTTTTGCGCAGGCCGTCACGCAGGGGCTGGGCAAAAATCAGGGGCTGTTTTTCCCGCACGATCTGCCGGAATTCAACCTGACAGAAGTGGATGAGATGCTGAACCAGGACTTCGTCAGCCGCAGCGCGAAGATCCTGTCCGCGTTTATCGGCGATGAAATCCCGCAAGAGATCCTCGAAGCGCGCGTGCGCGCCGCCTTTGCTTTTCCGGCACCGGTTGTCCAGGTGGAGGGCGACGTCGGTTGTCTGGAACTGTTCCACGGCCCGACGCTGGCGTTTAAAGATTTCGGCGGCCGTTTTATGGCGCAGATGCTGACCCACATCAGCGGCGACAAGCCGGTGACCATTCTGACGGCAACCTCCGGTGATACCGGCGCGGCTGTGGCACATGCGTTTTATGACCTGCCGAACGTGCGCGTGGTGATCCTCTACCCGAACGGCAAAATCAGTCCGTTGCAGGAAAAACTGTTCTGCACGCTGGGCGGCAACATTGAAACTGTCGCCATCGACGGTGATTTTGATGCCTGCCAGGCGCTGGTCAAACAGGCCTTTGATGATGAAGAGCTGAAAGTGGCGCTGGGGCTGAACTCGGCTAACTCTATTAATATCAGCCGCCTGCTGGCGCAGATTTGTTACTACTTTGAAGCCGTTGCACAATTGCCGCAGGAAGCGCGGAATCAACTGGTTGTTTCTGTTCCAAGCGGCAACTTTGGCGACCTGACAGCGGGCCTGCTGGCGAAATCCCTCGGCCTGCCGGTGAAGCGTTTTATCGCCGCCACCAACGTTAACGACACGGTACCCCGCTTCCTGCAGGACGGGCAGTGGGCGCCAAAAGCGACCCAGGCGACGTTGTCTAACGCGATGGACGTGAGTCAGCCGAACAACTGGCCGCGCGTAGAGGAGCTGTTCCGCCGTAAAATCTGGCGTCTGAATGAGCTTGGTTATGCTGCCGTGGATGATGAGACAACGCAGGAAACGATGCGTGAGCTAAAAGCGAAGGGCTACACCTCTGAGCCGCACGCGGCAGTGGCGTACCGTGCTCTGCGTGACCAGCTTAATCCGGGCGAATACGGCCTGTTCCTTGGTACCGCACACCCGGCGAAGTTTAAAGAGAGCGTGGAAGCTGTCCTGAATGAAACGCTGGAGCTGCCGAAAGAACTGGCGGATCGTGCGGATCTGCCGCTGCTTTCGCAACATCTGCCGGCAGATTTCGCTGCTCTGCGTAAGCTGATGATGACGCGCGGTTAAGTTTGTCGCCGTGTTGAAAACGCCGGGGATACCCGGCTTTTTTATGGAGAAAATAAGGAGAAATTACGCAGAGAAAAAGCAGAAATTCTCAATAAATGCGGACACTTAGAGATTAGGATTGCGGAGAATAACAACTCACGTTCCCATCACGTAATCTCCTTTCATCGACCCGAAACGGGCAATGACAGAAAGGAGTACCTCATGAACAAACTGAAACCTGTGCTTCTGGCACTCTCCATGATGCTGGTGACTCCACTCGCAGTACAGGCGGCTGAAATCACTCTGGTTCCTGCCGTTAAATTACAGATTGGCGATCGCGATAATCACGGTAACTACTGGGATGGCGGAAACTGGCGCGACCATGGCTGGTGGAATAAACACTATGAGTGGCGCGGAAATCGCTGGCAGTCGCACGGACCGCGTCCGCAACCGCACTATGACCGTCGTCATGGCGATCATCGTCAAGGTCCTGGCGGGAAACACCATTAATGCTTATGCCGGGCAGACGCGCGTCCCCCGGCAGCGCATTACGGTTCGTGACGCTTAAACACCAGTTCGCCATTCCCGGAGGCGGCTTCATCAAAGAAGTAACCTTCGCTGTTGAAGTCGGTGAGTTGTTCAGGCTTCGTCAGACGGTTTTCAATGATGTAGCGGCTCATCAGGCCGCGTGCCTTTTTGGCGTAGAAACTGATGACTTTGAACTTACCGTTTTTCTCGTCGAGGAAGACGGGTTTAATCAGCTCAGCGTTCAGTTTCTTCGGCTTCACGGAACGGAAGTATTCATCCGATGCAAGGTTAATCACCACCTGGTCGCCCTGTGCGGCGAGCGCTTCATTGAGCTTATCCGTGATGATATCGCCCCAGAATTGATACAGATCTTTTCCTTTGGCGTTCTCCAGACGAATGCCCATTTCCAGACGATAAGGCTGCATCAGATCCAGCGGGCGCAGTACACCGTACAGGCCTGAGAGCATACGCAAATGCTGCTGAGCAAAATCGAAATCGGCTTCGTTGAAGGTTTCGGCCTGCAATCCGGTATAGACATCACCTTTGAAGGCCAGAATAGCCTGGCGTGCGTTTTCCGGCGTGAAGTCCGGCTGCCAGTCGTGAAAGCGGGTGGCATTCAGGTCAGCAAGCTTATCGCTGATGTGCATCAGTTTACCGATCTGCGGGGCCGAGAGCTTGCGTGCCACATGAATCAGTTGCTGGGAGTGGTCCAGCAGCTCAGGCAACGTATGGCGCGTTGTCGCCAGCGGGCTCTGGTAGTCGAGCGTTTTTGCAGGTGAAATCAGAATCAGCATATCCAGTCCTTGCAGGAAATTTACTGCGACTGTAGCAAAAAACACGACTGAGTTGATCGATAGTTGCGATTAGTCTCGCGGTATGTCGTCCCAGGCATCTGGCGCCAGTTGCTGTTCAATATCCGGGTAGCGCAGCGGATCAAAGACCGGACGAACCCCCAGTTTTCGCTGACGTAAGTAGTCGCTGGCCAGAGTATGCACCACCGGAGAGAGCAGCAATATTGCCGTCAGGTTAGTGATCGCCATGCAGGCCATGATGACATCTGCCAACTGCCATAGCAGCGGGAAGCTGAGCAACGTTCCGGCCACCACCGTCAGGCAGGTGACAATACGTAAAATCCAGATGGTGCGTTTGTTGTCCAGGTTCAGAAAGTACAGGTTGTTTTCCGCATAGATGTAGTTGACCACAATGGAGCTGAAGGCAAAAAGAATCACGATAACCGCGACGAACGCAGCCCCCCAGTCACCGACCAGCGCGTTCATTGCTTTCTGCACCAGTTGGATCCCTTCCATCGACGCATAGGTCGTGCCGTTGCCAGCCAGTAAAACCAGCATTGCCGTTGCACTACAGACGACCAGCGTATCGATAAAAATACCGATCATCTGCACAATCCCCTGCGCTGCAGGGTGCGGCGGCCAGGATGATGCGGCGGCAGCGGCGTTAGGCGTTGAGCCCATCCCGGCTTCATTGGAAAACATACTGCGTTGAAAACCGCTGGTGATCGCCTGGCTCAGCGTATATCCCGCCACGCCGCCCGCGGCTTCTTGCCAGCCAAACGCGCTTTTGATGATAGAAATGATGATGTCAGGCAACTGGCCGATATTGATCAGACAAACCACCAGGCTGGTGACCACCCACATCAGCGCCATCACAGGGACGAACCACTGCATCATCCGTGCCACGCCCTTGATCCCCCGAACGATGACCAACAGGGCGGTAATCGCCATGACAATACCGGTGGCGATCGGCGGGAAATCAAACGCGAATTTGAGGGCGCGGGATACGGAATTGGCCTGTACGCTGTTGAACACCAGTCCGTAGGCGATCAGCAAAAAGATGGCGAATAACACGCCCATCCAGCGCATGCCTAACCCACGCGCCATATACCAGGCGGGGCCACCGCGAAACTGACCGTGGCGATCGCGCTCTTTGTAGAGCTGTGCGAGGGCGCATTCGGCAAATGAGGTTGCCATACCAATGATGGCGGCGACCCACATCCAGAACACTGCGCCAGGCCCGCCTGCGGTAATGGCTAGCGCCACGCCCGCCAGGTTGCCGCTACCGATACGGGCGGCAAGGCTGGTACAGAGTGACTGAAACGAGGTTAACCCTCCCGGCTGTGGGTTAATGCTGTTTCTCAGACTTTTGCCAACCTGGCGGATATAGCGAAATTGTACGAAGCCTGTGCGCCAGGTAAACCAACACCCTGCCCCAAAGAGCAGGTAGATCATCACTGACCCCCAGAGCACATCATTAATAAACGCGAAAAAATCAGGCATTAACATCCCTCTTGTTGCTGCCGGTACGCTGTAACAACCCTGTGTAAGCGTTACCAATTGTTGAATAGTATATATACACTTCATCCTTCAGGCTGCCTCTTTGTTGGCTGCACGCTAAAACCTCAGTCACATCGTTTTCTCTGTTCCTGGTCCTGGGATTTTATCGTTTGCCGTCTCGAGGCAACCCGAACGCTTTTGTGTAGACACCGCCAGGCAATTGATAGCGACCGCGTAGTGTACATGAGGTTGAGTGCCTGAATGGCGCGCTACATCAATGCCGGATCAGAAATTGTCCGCAGGTGCCCTCAAGGGGATAAGCGCATTGTCTGCGGTTGCGCTGTCACAACGTCGTGTTATCATCAGGGCAGACCGGTTACATCCCCCTAACAAGCTGTTTAAAGAGAAACACTATCATGACGGACAAATTGACCTCCCTTCGTCAGTTCACCACCGTGGTGGCCGACACCGGAGACATCGCGGCAATGAAGCTGTATCAGCCGCAGGATGCCACAACCAACCCTTCTCTCATTCTTAACGCAGCGCAGATCCCGGAATACCGTAAGCTGATCGATGACGCTGTTGCCTGGGCTAAGCAGCAGAGTAGCGACCGCGCGCAGCAGATTGTTGACGCAACCGACAAACTGGCAGTGAACATCGGTCTGGAGATCCTGAAACTGGTCCCGGGTCGTATCTCCACTGAAGTGGATGCTCGCCTGTCCTATGACACTGACGCGTCTATTGCCAAAGCGAAACGCATCATCAAACTGTACAACGATGCAGGCATCAGCAACGATCGCATTCTGATTAAACTGGCTTCAACCTGGCAGGGCATCCGCGCTGCAGAGCAGCTGGAAAAAGAAGGCATCAACTGTAACCTGACGCTGCTGTTCTCCTTCGCGCAGGCGCGCGCCTGCGCCGAAGCTGGCGTGTTCCTGATCTCCCCGTTCGTGGGTCGTATTCTTGACTGGTATAAATCCAATACCGACAAGAAAGAGTATGCCCCGGCTGAAGATCCGGGCGTAGTTTCCGTTACGGAGATCTACGAATACTACAAACAGCACGGCTACGAGACGGTTGTGATGGGCGCAAGCTTCCGTAACATCGGCGAAATTCTTGAGCTGGCTGGCTGCGACCGCCTGACCATCGCACCGGCACTGCTGAAAGAGCTGGCGGAAAGCGAAGGGGCTATCGAGCGTAAACTGTCCTTCTCTGGCGAAGTGAAAGCGCGTCCGGAACGTATCACCGAGTCTGAGTTCCTGTGGCAGCACAACCAGGATCCGATGGCGGTAGATAAACTGGCGGACGGTATCCGTAAGTTTGCTGTCGATCAGGAAAAACTGGAGAAAATGATCGGCGATCTGCTGTAATCATTTTTGCCCTATGTAGCGTGGTCGGTACACCGGTCACGCTACCTCTTCTGAACCCTGTCTGTCCTTCCCTTCGCAGTGTATCATTCTGTTTAACGAGACTGTTTAAACGGAATAATCATGAACACCTTACGTATTGGCTTAGTTTCCATTTCTGACCGCGCCTCCAGCGGTGTCTATCAGGATAAAGGCATTCCGGCACTGGAAGAGTGGCTATCGACGGCGCTGACCACGCCTTTCGAGGTGCTGACGCGCTTGATTCCTGACGAACAGGTCATCATCGAACAAACGCTGTGTGAACTGGTAGACGAGATGAGTTGTCATCTGGTGCTGACCACCGGGGGCACCGGTCCTGCACGTCGTGATGTAACGCCGGATGCTACCCTCGCGGTTGCCGATCGCCAGATGCCTGGCTTTGGCGAACAGATGCGGCAGATTAGTCTGCACTTTGTGCCGACGGCGATTTTGTCACGTCAGGTCGGGGTGATTCGCAAGCAGGCGTTAATCCTCAACTTACCGGGTCAGCCGAAATCCATCAAAGAGACCCTGGAAGGGGTGAAGGATGCAGAAGGTAAGGTCGTCGTGGCGGGTATCTTTGCAAGTGTACCGTATTGTATACAGCTCCTTGACGGGCCGTATGTGGAGACCGCACCGGAAATCGTAGCATCTTTTCGCCCGAAAAGTGCCAGGCGCGATACAAATGCCTGAAGTTAGTCTTTTCGTAAGATAAGTGATGGTGAAAGTGGAGTGTTGATTTGTTTACGGTATAGTAAGTTTTACTTTACATGTGTCGTTCATAACATCCAACGCTCCACAGACTTATGGTTCACTATGTCACAACATACACGCCCCCTGAATCGCCAGGATTACAAAACGCTGACGTTGGCCGCTCTTGGCGGTGCGCTTGAATTTTACGACTTCATTATCTTCGTCTTTTTCGCAGCCGTGGTGGGGGCGTTGTTTTTCCCCGCTGATATTCCCGAATGGCTTCGTCAGGTACAAACCTTTGGCATCTTCGCAGCCGGGTATCTGGCGCGTCCGTTAGGCGGCATTATCATGGCGCATTTTGGCGATTTGGTCGGGCGCAAAAAGATGTTCACCTTGAGCATTCTGCTGATGGCCGTGCCGACGCTGGCGATGGGGTTGTTGCCGACCTATGCCGCTGTTGGGATTGCCGCGCCCTTGTTGTTGCTGTTGATGCGCATTCTGCAGGGCGCTGCGATTGGCGGCGAAGTGCCGGGCGCATGGGTGTTCGTCGCCGAGCACGTCCCTGAACGTCGAATTGGGATGGCTTGCGGCACGCTGACGGCAGGTTTGACGGTGGGGATCCTGTTAGGCTCGGTGGTGGCGACGCAGATTAACACACACCTGACGCAGCAGGCTGTACATGACTATGGCTGGCGAATTCCGTTCCTGCTGGGGGGAGTTTTTGGGCTGGTGGCGATGTATTTACGCCGCTGGTTACAGGAAACGCCTATCTTTCTGGAGATGCAACAGCGCAAGACGTTGGCTCAGGAACTGCCGGTGAAGTCGGTGGTGGTGAATCACCAGAAGGCGGTGGTGATCTCCATGCTTCTGACCTGGCTGCTTTCTGCAGGGATTGTGGTGGTGATTTTAATGTCGCCGGTCTGGCTGCAAAAGCAGTACGGCCTGTCACCGGCCCTGACGTTGCAGGCAAACAGCGTGGCGACCATTATGCTTTGCCTGGGTTGTCTGTTAGCGGGCTTTATCGTCGACCGTGTTGGTGCCAGCAAAACCTTTATTGTTGGCAGCATATTGTTAGCCTGTTCGAGCGGGTTGTTCTATCACCTGTCGGGCACACATTCGCAGTACTTATTCCTGCTCTATGGGCTGGTGGGATTGTGCGTGGGTGTGGTGGGCGCGGTGCCATACGTGATGGTGCGCGCGTTTCCTGCGGAAGTCCGCTTTACCGGCATTTCATTTTCCTACAATGTTTCTTACGCCATTTTCGGTGGACTGACGCCGATTGCCGTGACACTGCTAATGAGCGTTTCGCCGATGGCTCCGGCCTGGTATGTGCTGGCGTTGTCGCTGGTGGGATTGGGACTGGGTGTTTGGCTGCGACAGGATATGTATTATCGCGATACGGAAATGCAGGCTGAGCTACAACAGCCGTAATAATAATCCCCCCTTAACGGGGGGATACTGATGATTAGTGCGCATCACCAATCGGCAGAATGGTACGGCCGAACTGTTCGTTCAGCACTTCACCCATCGCCAGATAAATCGCGCTGGCACCACACACTAAGCCAACCCAGCCGGCAAAGTGGATCACCGCTTCATTACCCGCAATGTTACCCACGGCCAGCAGGGCGAACAGAACGGTCAGGCTCAGGAACACGAACTGAAGCGCGCGTGCGCCAGTCAGCGTGCCGAAGAACATAAACAGAGTGAATACGCCCCACAGGCCCAGGTAGGCACCGAGGAACTGCGCATTAGGCGCTTCTGTCAGACCCATTTTCGGCATCAGCAGGATCGCAACCAGCGTCAGCCAGAACGAGCCGTAAGAGGTGAATGCGGTCAAACCGAAGGTATTCCCTTTTTTGTATTCCAGCAGGCCGGCAAAAATTTGCGCAATACCGCCGTAGAAAATTCCCATCGCGAGAATAATACCGTCAAGGGCGAAGAAACCCGCGTTATGCAGGTTAAGCAGAATGGTGGTCATGCCGAAGCCCATCAGGCCCAGCGGTGCCGGGTTAGCCAACTTAGTGTTGCCCATAAATCCTCAAAATCATCATTAATTGAATGGTGAAATAGTTATCCCCGTTAAAACATGACACCGTTCGGGGCGCGGCATAATAATCAGGAGAGAAGGGGCTGTCTATGATCTGAGGAGGGGAAAATGAATTATTTTCCCCTGTGACCGACATCACGCTCTTGTCGCGTTGATCATCCGGCGCAAACAGGCGATTTGCAGTACTGCCGGGATCGTGACGCGATAGGCGCTGCCGCTTACCGCTTTCACGCCGTTTAGCGCTGCGCCCACCGGGCCGCCGAGACCTGCGCCGCGAAGCAAACCGTGACCCAGTACGCTCATCGCGGCATGGGTGCGCAGAATACGGGTGAGCTGACCAGAAAGGAGGTGTGAAACCCCTTTTGCTAATTGATGATCTTTCAGGAGGAGCGGCAGTAACTCCTCCAGCTCAGAGACTTTTGCATTGACGGCTTGCAGGAACGTTTGCCGCTGCTCCACGTCCATTTTTTTCCAGGTGTTGCGTAGAAAATGCTCCAGTAGCTGTTGCTCGATGTCGAAAGTGGACATCTCTTTATCCGCCTTGAGCGACAACCGACCGGAGACATCAAGCAAAATGGTACGATACCGTTTTCCGTGCCCCCGTAGCTTATTGACGATGCTGTCGCCGCCGAAATGCTGAAATTCGCCGGCGATCAGTTGCCAGTTCTGGCGGTGCTGCTCCGGGTGTCCTTCCATCGCTTTAAAACGTTCGCTGTGGTTTAACACGCTCGACAGACGGGTTTTCCCCTTTTCATTATGCGTCAGCAGGCGGGTAAATTCGGCCAGTTGCTCTTCGCTACAATGTTGAAGAAAATCTAAATCCTCGTCATTTAAATAAGTGACATTCATCTTAGGTCCAACTTTTATCATTATTCCTGAAAAGCAGCGGCTTAATCGTCGCCGATAATTTTCAACGTTGCCATATCAGAAGAGTTCACCGTGTGGCCAGAGAAGGTGATTTTTGATACGCAGCGTTTGTTGTCGTTATCGCTATTGATGTTTATCCACGCAGTGGTCTGCCCTTCTTTAATCAAGTGCGGAACATTCAGGCTCTGGTTGGCGCTGCGTGATGTTTTGAAATAGACGGAGGCGCCGCTGAGCTGAACGTCGCCGTGATCGGTGGCTAACTGAATCCGTTTGACCGGGCGGCAGACGGGAATTTTCAGCGCCAGATCGTTGGTTTCATTACGGGGCATTGCAATGACCCCCAATACTTTGTGATCGTTAGCCTGAGCGCTTGTGGTGAACAAAACGCCCACAAGCAAGCTGGCGGAGATCGTCAGAACAGATTTCATGGTCTTTCTCTTTTAGAAGGTCAGCAAAATGTTCTTTATCTTACCCCTCTCCTTGTGCTGATTCATGGACGTAATCTTTTCTTTTTATTACAATTTTTTCGTGAATTGTTGCTTTATTTTTATGGTTTCAGTGAATGTTTTAGCCCATAGAAATGCTGTCGTCGGCCACCTGTCCCGGTTTTAATGACCCTTTATGACTGCGGGAATAAATATTTTTTTTTCATTCCCCCCTTGATGAAGTGGGTTGCGACCCCACTTAGTAGTCAACCGCAGTGGTGAGTCTGAAAAAAAACGAATCAAGGTAGTTGAAACCGCACGTTTCGCCCTTATTACAGACTCACAACCACATGTTGACCGAATTTTTAGTGGAGACGTTTAGATGGGTAAAATTATTGGTATCGACCTGGGTACTACCAACTCTTGTGTAGCGATTATGGATGGCACCACTGCACGCGTGCTGGAGAACGCCGAGGGCGATCGCACCACGCCTTCTATCATTGCTTATACCCAGGATGGTGAAACTCTGGTTGGTCAGCCGGCTAAACGTCAGGCAGTGACAAACCCGCAAAACACCCTGTTTGCGATTAAACGCCTGATTGGCCGCCGCTTCCAGGACGAAGAAGTTCAACGTGATGTTTCCATCATGCCGTACAAAATCATCGGCGCTGACAACGGCGACGCATGGCTGGATGTGAAAGGTCAGAAAATGGCACCGCCGCAAATTTCGGCTGAAGTGCTGAAGAAAATGAAGAAAACGGCTGAAGATTACCTGGGTGAACCGGTAACTGAAGCGGTTATCACCGTACCGGCTTACTTTAACGATGCTCAGCGTCAGGCAACCAAAGACGCTGGCCGTATCGCAGGTCTGGAAGTGAAACGTATCATCAACGAACCGACTGCCGCTGCACTGGCGTATGGTCTGGATAAAGAAGTTGGTAACCGTACTATCGCGGTTTATGACCTCGGTGGTGGTACGTTCGATATCTCTATTATCGAAATCGACGAAGTTGATGGCGAAAAAACCTTCGAAGTTCTGGCAACCAACGGTGATACCCACCTGGGTGGTGAAGACTTCGACAGCCGTATGATCAACTATCTGGTTGAAGAGTTTAAGAAAGATCAGGGCATTGACCTGCGTAACGACCCGCTGGCAATGCAGCGCCTGAAAGAAGCGGCAGAAAAAGCGAAAATTGAGCTTTCTTCTGCACAGCAGACCGACGTGAACCTGCCGTACATCACTGCAGATGCCACCGGTCCGAAACACATGAACATCAAAGTGACTCGCGCGAAACTGGAAAGCCTGGTCGAAGATCTGGTGAACCGTTCCATCGAGCCGCTGAAAGTCGCTCTGCAGGACGCTGGCCTGTCCGTATCTGATATCAACGACGTTATCCTCGTTGGTGGTCAGACGCGTATGCCAATGGTGCAGAAGAAAGTGGCTGAATTCTTTGGTAAAGAACCGCGTAAAGACGTGAACCCGGACGAAGCCGTGGCAATTGGTGCTGCTGTCCAGGGTGGTGTATTGACCGGTGATGTGAAAGACGTACTGCTGCTGGACGTTACCCCGCTGTCTCTGGGTATCGAAACCATGGGCGGTGTGATGACTGCGCTGATCAACAAAAACACCACTATCCCGACCAAGCACAGCCAGGTGTTCTCTACCGCGGAAGACAACCAGTCTGCGGTAACCATCCATGTGCTGCAGGGTGAACGTAAACGTGCGTCTGATAACAAATCTCTGGGTCAGTTCAACCTGGATGGGATCAACCCGGCACCGCGCGGCATGCCGCAGATCGAAGTGACCTTCGATATCGATGCTGACGGTATCCTGCACGTTTCCGCGAAAGACAAAAACAGCGGTAAAGAGCAGAAGATCACCATCAAGGCGTCTTCTGGCCTGAATGAAGAAGAAATTCAGAAAATGGTTCGCGAAGCCGAAGCGAATGCTGAGTCTGACCGTAAGTTTGAAGAGCTGGTTCAGACCCGCAACCAGGGCGACCATCTGCTGCACAGCACGCGTAAGCAGGTTGAAGAAGCAGGCGAGCAGTTACCGGCTGACGACAAAACGGCCATTGAATCTGCGCTGACCGCACTGGAAACGGCGCTGAAAGGCGAAGACAAAGCGGCCATCGAAGCGAAGATGCAGGAGCTGGCGCAGGTTTCCCAGAAACTGATGGAAATCGCTCAGCAGCAGCATGCGCAACAGCAGGCGGGCTCCGCTGACGCTTCCGCAAACAACGCGAAAGATGATGATGTTGTCGACGCTGAGTTTGAAGAAGTGAAAGACAAAAAATAATCGCCCTTTGAACGGGTAATTACTGGCACGGGCGAAGAGGTTTCCTCTCCGCCCGTGCACGCATGTTAAGGGCAGAAAAAAGAGATGGCTAAGCAAGACTATTACGAGATTTTAGGCGTTTCCAAATCAGCGGAAGAGCGTGAAATCAAAAAGGCCTACAAGCGCCTGGCCATGAAATTTCACCCGGACCGTAACCAGGGTGATAAAGAGGCCGAAGCCAAGTTTAAAGAGATCAAAGAAGCGTATGAAGTCCTGACCGACTCGCAGAAACGCGCTGCCTATGACCAGTACGGTCATGCCGCGTTTGAGCAAGGCGGGATGGGCGGCGGCGGCGGTTTTGGCGGCGGCGCTGACTTCAGCGATATCTTTGGTGACGTTTTTGGCGATATCTTTGGCGGTGGTCGGGGTCGTCAACGTGCTGCGCGTGGGGCCGATTTACGTTACAACATGGATCTCACCCTGGAAGAAGCCGTACGTGGCGTGACCAAAGAGATCCGCATTCCGACGCTGGAAGAGTGTGATGTTTGCCACGGCAGTGGCGCGAAAGCGGGGACTCAGCCGCAGACCTGTCCGACCTGTCATGGTTCCGGTCAGGTGCAGATGCGTCAGGGGTTCTTCGCGGTTCAGCAAACCTGTCCACACTGTCAGGGGCGCGGTACGCTGATCAAAGATCCGTGCAACAAGTGTCACGGTCATGGTCGCGTCGAGAAGAGCAAAACGCTGTCGGTTAAAATACCGGCAGGCGTGGATACCGGTGATCGCATTCGTCTCTCTGGCGAAGGTGAAGCTGGTGAGCACGGCGCACCGGCAGGGGATCTGTACGTTCAGGTTCAGGTGAAACAGCACCCAATCTTCGAACGTGAAGGCAACAACCTGTACTGTGAAGTACCTATTAACTTTGCGATGGCAGCACTCGGCGGCGAAATTGAAGTTCCGACGCTGGATGGCCGCGTGAAGCTGAAAGTACCCAGCGAAACGCAGACCGGAAAACTGTTCCGCATGCGTGGCAAAGGAGTGAAGTCGGTTCGCGGCGGCGCGCAGGGCGATTTGCTGTGCCGCGTCGTGGTCGAAACGCCGGTTGGTCTGAACGAGAAACAGAAGCAACTGCTGAAAGATCTGCAGGAAAGCTTTGGTGGCCCAACCGGTGAAAAGAACAGCCCGCGCTCCAAGAGCTTCTTTGACGGCGTGAAAAAGTTCTTTGATGATTTGACCCGCTAATCACGTCTGCCGTATCGACCAAAAGCCTGGGATTGCGAGATCTCAGGCTTTTTTTATGTCTCTATAACTCGGTAAAATCGAATGTTATGCCATGAATAATCTAATTTTAACGATTATTCATGCGGAGTATGATAGTAATTACGAAGTATTCACCCTATAGAGAGAATAAAAAGTGAAACATCTGCATCGTTTCTTTAGCAGTGATGCCTCTGGGGGCATCATTCTTATCATCGCCGCTGTACTGGCCATGCTGATGGCCAATATGGGTGTGACCAGTGGATGGTATCGCGCCTTTCTCGAGACGCCTGTCCAACTGCGCGTTGGCGCGCTTGAAATCAATAAAAACATGCTGCTGTGGATCAACGACGCCCTGATGGCGGTGTTTTTCCTGCTGATTGGCCTTGAGGTCAAGCGCGAGCTGATGCAGGGCTCTCTGGCGAGTCTGCGTCAGGCGGCTTTCCCGGTGATTGCCGCTATTGGCGGAATGATTGTCCCGGCGCTGCTGTATCTGGCATTCAACTATGCCGATCCGATCACCCGCGAAGGCTGGGCGATCCCGGCCGCCACGGATATCGCTTTTGCCCTGGGCGTGCTGGCCCTGCTCGGCAGTCGGGTGCCGCTGGCGTTGAAAATTTTCCTGATGGCGCTGGCGATTATCGATGACCTGGGCGCGATCATTATTATCGCCGTCTTCTACACCCACGATCTGTCGATGGTGTCATTGGGTGTGGCGGCATTTGCGATTGCGATTCTGGCGCTCCTTAATTTGTGCGGCGTCCGGCGTACGGGCGTGTACATCCTTGTTGGGGTGGTGTTGTGGACCGCCGTGCTGAAATCCGGCGTTCATGCAACGCTGGCGGGTGTGATCGTCGGCTTTTTCATTCCGCTGAAAGAGAAGTACGGGCGTTCTCCGGCGAAGCGTCTGGAGCATGTTCTGCATCCGTGGGTGGCATATCTGATCCTGCCGCTGTTTGCCTTCGCCAATGCGGGCGTTTCTTTGCAGGGCGTGACGATGGACGGGCTGACCTCCATCCTGCCGCTGGGCATCATTGCGGGCCTGCTGGTGGGTAAGCCGCTGGGTATCAGCCTGTTCTGTTGGTTGGCGTTGCGTCTGAAGCTGGCGCAACTGCCGGAGGGAACCTCGTTCCCGCAAATCATGGCGGTCGGCATCCTGTGCGGCATTGGCTTTACGATGTCGATCTTTATCGCCAGCCTGGCCTTTGGCAGCGTGGATCCGGAGCTGATTAACTGGGCGAAGCTGGGGATCCTGATTGGCTCCTTGCTGTCGGCGGTGATTGGCTACAGCTTGCTGCGCGCACGTTTACGCCCGTCAGTCTGATCGGGGCGAGTTAGCAGGGAAGCTTTTTCCGGCTTCCCTTATTGTGACATTTTTCAGAGAGAGTGTATGTCCCACATTAATTACAACCATCTCTATTACTTCTGGCACGTCTATAAAGAGGGCTCCGTGGTCGGTGCGGCGGAGGCGCTTTATTTAACGCCGCAAACCATCACCGGGCAGATTAAAGCGCTTGAGGAGCGCCTGCAGGGTAAACTCTTCAAGCGTAAGGGGCGCGGTCTGGAGCCCAGTGAACTCGGCGAACTGGTTTTTCGCTATGCGGATAAAATGTTTACCCTAAGCCAGGAGATGCTGGATATCGTGAACTACCGCAAAGAGTCCAATCTGCTATTTGACGTGGGCGTGGCGGATGCGCTGTCGAAACGACTGGTCAGCAACGTACTGGATGCGGCTGTCGTTGAAGGTGAACAGATCCACCTGCGCTGTTTTGAATCGACCCATGAGATGCTGCTGGAGCAACTCAGTCAGCATAAGCTGGACATGATTATTTCGGACTGCCCGATTGATTCTACGCAGCAGGAAGGGCTGTTTTCGGTGAAGATTGGCGAATGTAGCGTCAGCTTCTGGTGTACTCAGCCGTTACCGGAAAAACCCTTCCCGGCCTGTCTGGAAGAGCGACGTTTGCTGATCCCCGGGCGGCGTTCGATGCTAGGACGCAAGTTGCTGAACTGGATTAATTCCCAGGGGCTGAAGATTGAGATTCTGGGGGAGTTTGACGACGCCGCATTGATGAAAGCCTTTGGCGCGACGCATAATGCGATTTTCGTGGCTCCAACGCTCTATGCGCATGATTTTTACGCGGACGATTCGGTGGTAGAAATTGGTCGCGTGGAAAATGTGATGGAGGAATATCATGCCATCTTTGCCGAGAGGATGATTCAGCATCCGGCGGTACAGCGCATCTGCAATACGAACTATTCGGCGTTATTCACGCCCCAGAACAAATAGTCCAGACATAAAAAAACCCGCTTGCGCGGGTTTCTTCACAAAGCAACAATCAACAGGCGATTAAGCCAGTTTGTTGATCTGTGCAGTCAGGTTAGCTTTATGACGTGCAGCTTTGTTTTTGTGGATCAGACCTTTAGCAGCCTGACGGTCCACGATTGGTTGCATTTCGTTAAATGCTTTCAGTGCAGTAGCTTTGTCGCCAGCTTCGATAGCTGCGTATACTTTCTTGATGAAAGTACGCATCATAGAGCGACGGCTTGCGTTGTGCTTACGAGCCTTTTCAGACTGAACGGCGCGCTTCTTAGCTGATTTGATATTAGCCAAGGTCCAACTCCCAAATGTGTTCTATATGGACAATTCAAAGGCCGAGGAATATGCCCTTTTAGCCTTCTTTTGTCAATGGATTTGTGCAAATAAGCGCCGTTAATCTAGCGACGCTACGTTACGTATTGATGGCGCAGGATTCTACCAGCTTGCTGGCTGTGAATACAGCTTTTCAGCGATAAAAATTGAATTGCTTTGTCAGTTTGTGGTCGGTATTTGCCTCAGGGTAATGAAATCCATCTGCTTTCTGTTTCGCCACATCAATCGCCGGTTAACCTTGACCGCCGTACAAGGTATACTTTGGCGATTTTCACTGTTTTGAGCCAGACATGAAGCTGATACGCGGCATACATAATCTCAGTCAGGCCCCGCACGGGTGTGTGCTGACTATTGGTAATTTCGACGGCGTGCATCGTGGTCATCGTGCGCTGCTGCATGGTTTGCAGGAAGAAGGGCGCAGGCGTGGCTTACCGGTGATGGTGATGATTTTTGAACCGCAGCCGCTCGAACTGTTTGCGACAGACAAAGCCCCTGCGCGGCTGACCCGCCTGCGTGAAAAATTGCGTTATCTCGCGCAATGCGGCGTCGACTACGTGCTGTGCGTGCGATTCGATCGCCGTTTCGCTGCCCTCACGGCGCAGTCCTTTATCAGCGAATTGTTGGTGAATCGTCTTGGCGTGCAATTTCTCGCGGTGGGGGATGATTTCCGCTTTGGCGCTGGTCGTGAAGGCGATTTCTTGTTATTACAGAAGGCCGGCGTGGAATATGGTTTTGATATCACCAGCACCCAAACTTTCTGCGAAGGTGGTGTTCGTATCAGTAGCACCGCCGTGCGTCAGGCGCTGGCAGAAGACAACCTGGCCCTCGCCGAAAGCCTGCTGGGCCATCCGTTTACCATCTCTGGTCGCGTAGTGCACGGTGATGAACTCGGACGCACCATTGGTTTCCCGACGGCAAATTTACCGCTGCGTCGTCAGGTTTCCCCGGTAAAAGGGGTTTATGCGGTAGAAGTGATGGGGCTTGGCGAAAAGCCATTGCCCGGCGTAGCGAACATCGGGACCCGTCCGACGGTTTCGGGCGTGCGCCAGCAACTGGAAGTGCATCTGCTGGATGTTGCAATGGACCTCTATGGTCGCCATATAGATGTTGTGCTGCGTAAAAAAATACGCAATGAACAGCGATTTGCCTCGCTGGATGAACTCAAAGCGCAGATTGCGCGAGATGAATTAACTGCCCGTGATTTTTTTGGGCTAACAAAACCGGCTTAAATGCCTGGGTAATCAATACGGAACCGAGAATCTGATGAGTGACTTTAAATCAACCCTGAATTTGCCGGAAACAGGGTTCCCGATGCGCGGCGATCTCGCCAAGCGCGAACCGGGAATGCTGGCGCGTTGGACTGATGATGACCTGTACGGCATCATTCGTGCGGCCAAAAAAGGCAAAAAAACCTTCATTCTGCATGATGGCCCTCCTTATGCGAATGGCAGCATTCATATTGGTCACTCGGTTAACAAGATTCTGAAAGACATTATCGTGAAGTCCAAAGGACTCGCGGGATATGACTCGCCTTACGTTCCGGGTTGGGACTGCCACGGTCTACCGATCGAGCTGAAAGTGGAGCAGGAATTCGGTAAGCCAGGCGAAAAATTTACCGCGGCGGAGTTCCGCGCGAAGTGCCGTGAATATGCCGCAACCCAGGTTGACGGTCAGCGTAAAGATTTTATCCGTCTGGGCGTGCTTGGCGACTGGTCCCATCCGTATCTGACGATGGACTTCAAAACGGAAGCCAACATCATCCGCGCGCTGGGCAAAATCATTGGCAATGGTCACCTGCATAAAGGCGCGAAGCCTGTGCACTGGTGCGTAGACTGCCGTTCTGCGCTGGCAGAAGCGGAAGTGGAATATTACGACAAAACCTCTCCGTCCATCGACGTGGCTTTTGTTGCTGCGGATCAGGATGCGGTGAAGGCGAAATTTGGCGTGACGAACGTCAATGGCCCAATCTCGCTGGTGATCTGGACCACCACGCCGTGGACGCTGCCGGCAAACCGCGCGATCTCCATTGCGCCTGACTTTGACTATGCGCTGGTACAGATCGACGGTCAGGCGGTGATCCTGGCGAAAGATCTGGTTGAAAGCGTGATGCAACGCATTGGCGCGACGGACTACACCGTTCTCGCTAGCGTAAAAGGGGCAGAGCTTGAGCTGCTGCGCTTTACGCATCCGTTTATGGGCTTCGACGTTCCGGCGATCCTCGGCGATCACGTGACGCTGGATGCCGGTACCGGGGCCGTACATACCGCGCCGGGTCATGGTCCGGATGACTATGTCATCGGCCAGAAATACGGTCTGGAAGTCGCTAACCCGGTGGGGCCGGACGGTGCGTATCTGCCGGGCACCTGGCCGACGCTGGACGGTGTGAACGTCTTTAAAGCCAACGATCTTATCGTTGAGCTGTTGCGTGAAAAAGGCGCGCTGCTGCACGTTGAGAAAATGCAGCACAGCTATCCGTGCTGCTGGCGTCACAAATCGCCGATTATCTTCCGTGCGACCCCACAGTGGTTCGTCAGCATGGATCAGAAAGGTCTGCGTGAGCAGTCTCTGAAAGAGATCAAAGGCGTGCAGTGGATCCCGGACTGGGGTCAGGCACGTATCGAATCGATGGTTGCGAACCGCCCTGACTGGTGTATCTCTCGTCAGCGTACCTGGGGTGTACCGATGTCTCTGTTCGTTCACAAAGACACTGAAGAGCTGCATCCGCGCGCCATCGAACTGATGGAAGAAGTGGCGAAACGCGTTGAAGTTGACGGTATTCAGGCCTGGTGGGATCTCGATCCGAAAGAGATTCTGGGTGATGAAGCCGATCGGTACGTGAAAGTGCCGGATACGCTGGACGTCTGGTTTGACTCCGGATCAACTCACGCCTCCGTCGTGGACGTGCGTCCGGAATTCGCCGGTCATGCCGCGGATATGTATCTGGAAGGCTCCGACCAGCACCGTGGCTGGTTCATGTCTTCTCTGATGATCTCCACCGCGATGAAAGGCAAAGCGCCGTATCGCCAGGTACTGACGCACGGCTTTACCGTTGATGGTCAGGGCCGCAAAATGTCCAAATCCATCGGTAACACCGTTTCGCCGCAGGATGTGATGAACAAACTGGGCGCCGACATTCTGCGTTTGTGGGTGGCATCAACCGACTACACCGGTGAAATGGCCGTTTCGGATGAGATCCTCAAACGTGCTGCCGACAGCTATCGTCGTATCCGTAACACCGCGCGCTTCCTGCTGGCGAACCTGAACGGGTTTGATCCGGTTAAAGACATGGTGAAACCGGAAGAGATGGTGGTACTGGACAGATGGGCGGTCGGCTGCGCGAAAGCGGCACAGGAAGATATCCTGAAAGCGTACGAATCCTATGATTTCCACGAAGTGGTGCAGCGCCTGATGCGCTTCTGCTCGGTGGAAATGGGGTCGTTCTATCTCGACATCATCAAAGACCGCCAGTACACCGCGAAAGCGGACAGCGTGGCGCGTCGCAGCTGCCAGAGCGCGCTGTATCATATCGCGGAAGCGCTGGTACGCTGGATGGCACCGATCATGTCCTTCACCGCGGATGAAATCTGGGGCTACCTGCCGGGCTCCCGTGAGAAGTATGTCTTCACCGGCGAGTGGTACGAAGGTCTGTTTGGTCTGGCGGACAGCGAAGCGATGAACGATGACTTCTGGGACGAGCTGCTGAAAGTGCGTGGCGAAGTGAACAAAGTTATCGAACAAGCGCGTGCGGATAAGAAAGTGGGTGGCTCTCTGGAAGCGGCAGTGACCCTGTACGCGGAACCTGAACTGGCTGCTAAACTGACCGCGCTGGGCGATGAATTACGATTTGTCCTGTTGACCTCCGGGGCGAAAGTCGCTGACTATGCCGGGGCTTCTGCTGACGCACAGCAGAGCGAAGTGCTCAAAGGGCTGAAGATCGCCCTGAGCAAAGCCGAAGGTGATAAATGCCCGCGTTGCTGGCATTACACGACGGATGTCGGCAAGGTAGCGGAACACGCAGAAATCTGCGGTCGCTGTGTCAGCAACATCGCCGGTGACGGCGAAAAACGTAAGTTTGCCTGATGAGTAAGCCTCTTTGTTCAACAGGGCTACGCTGGCTGTGGCTGGTAGTAGTCGTGCTGATTATCGATTTGGGCAGCAAGTACCTGATCCTCCAGAATTTTGCTCTGGGGGATACGGTGTCGCTGTTCCCGTCGCTTAATCTGCATTATGCGCGTAACTATGGTGCGGCGTTTAGCTTCCTCGCCGATAGCGGCGGCTGGCAGCGCTGGTTCTTTGCCGGTATTGCGATCGGTATCTGTGTCATTCTGGCGGTGATGATGTACCGCTCCAGAGCGACGCAGAAGCTGAATAACATCGCGTATGCGTTAATCATTGGCGGTGCGCTGGGGAACCTGTTCGACCGCCTGTGGCATGGCTTCGTTGTCGACATGATCGATTTCTACGTCGGGGACTGGCATTTTGCCACCTTCAACCTGGCCGATTCGGCGATTTGTGTCGGTGCGGCGTTGATTGTGCTGGAAGGTTTTTTGCCCTCCAGAGAGAAAAAAGCCGCATAAAAATTGCCGGCTGGCGGCGCAAGCGCCTTATCCGGCCTACAACATAGCGCGAACCTTGTAGGCCCGATAAGCGCAAGCGCCATCGGGCAAACATATGCCGGATGGCGGCGTAAGCGCCTTATCCAGCCTACAAAATAGCGCGAACCTTGTAGGCCCGATAAGCGTAGCGTCATCGGGCAAACATGTGCCGGATGGCGGCGCAAGCACCTTATCCGGCCTACAAAATAGCGCGAACCTTGTAGGCCTGATAAGCGCAAGCGCCATCGGGCAAACCGGTGAGTCACAACAAGTGAGCAATCTGCATGTCTAAATCAGTACAGAGTAACAGTGCGGTGCTGGTGCACTTCACCTTAAAACTCGACGATGGCTCCACCGCAGAGTCAACCCGTAATAACGGCAAGCCCGCGCTTTTCCGCCTGGGGGATGGTTCTCTGTCTGAAGGACTGGAGCAACATCTTCTCGGACTGAAAGACGGCGATAAAACCACCTTTTCCCTGGAGCCGGATGCCGCGTTTGGCATCACGACGCCAGACCTGATTCAGTACTTCTCGCGTCGCGAATTTATGGACGCAGGCGAACCTGAAATCGGGGCTATTATGCTTTTTACCGCAATGGACGGCAGTGAGATGCCTGGTGTGATCCGTGAAATCAATGGTGACTCCATCACCGTTGATTTCAACCATCCGCTGGCCGGGCATACCGTTCATTTTGATATTGAAGTGCTGGAAGTTGATCCGGCACTGGAGGCGTAAAATGCAGATCCTGTTGGCCAACCCGCGCGGCTTTTGCGCCGGTGTAGACCGCGCTATCAGCATTGTTGAAAACGCGCTGGCCATTTATGGCGCGCCGATTTATGTTCGTCACGAAGTGGTGCATAACCGTTACGTGGTCGACAGCCTGCGCGAGCGCGGGGCGATTTTCATCGAACAGATCAGCGAAGTGCCGGACGGCGCGATCCTGATCTTCTCCGCTCACGGTGTTTCTCAGGCGGTGCGCAACGAAGCAAAAGGCCGCGATCTCACCGTCTTTGACGCCACCTGTCCGCTGGTGACCAAAGTGCATATGGAAGTGGCGCGCGCCAGTCGTCGCGGTGAAGAGTCGATCCTGATTGGTCACGCCGGGCATCCGGAAGTCGAAGGCACGATGGGACAGTACAGCAACCCGGAAGGGGGCATGTACCTGGTTGAGTCGCCGGAAGATGTTTTTTCGCTTAATGTGAAAAACGAAGGCAAGCTCTCCTTTATGACCCAGACTACGCTCTCCGTGGACGATACGTCAGACGTGATTGACGCGCTGCGTCAACGCTTCCCGAAAATCGTCGGACCGCGTAAAGATGATATTTGTTACGCCACCACAAACCGTCAGGAAGCGGTGCGTGCGCTGGCTGAGCAGGCGGATGTCGTGCTGGTGGTGGGGTCAAAGAATTCGTCTAACTCCAACCGTCTGGCCGAACTGGCGCAGCGGATGGGGAAAGCCGCGTTTTTGATTGACGACGCGACCGATATCCAGGAAGCCTGGGTGAAAGAGGCACAATGCGTGGGCGTCACCGCTGGCGCATCGGCGCCGGATATTCTGGTGCAAAACGTCATCGCGCGTTTGCAGGAGCTGGGTGGCGGCGATGCTATCCCGCTGGAAGGGCGTGAAGAGAACATCGTTTTCGAAGTGCCGAAAGAGCTGCGTGTGGATGTTCGTGAAGTCGAATGATTTAGTTCACGCTAATCTATGCGAAGATGCCGGGTCTGATACCCGGCATTTTTTATGGAGGAATCATGCGTCTGCCCATTATTCTCGACACCGACCCGGGCATTGATGATGCTGCGGCGATTGCCGCCGCGCTGTTTGCCCCGCAGCTCGACCTGCAACTGATGACCACGGTCGCCGGTAACGTCTCCGTGGAGAAAACCACCCGCAACGCTCTGCAACTACTGCATTTCTGGAATGCTGATGTCCCTCTCGCACAGGGGGCCGCGACGCCGCTGCTGCGTTCGCTACGCGACGCGGCTTATGTCCATGGCGAATCGGGCATGGAAGGCTACGATTTTGTCGAGCATGACCGACAGCCGCTGGCGAAACCGGCGTTTATTGCCCTTCGCGACGCGCTGATGAGCGCCCCGAAGCCGATTACGCTGGTTGCGATCGGTCCGCTGACGAATATTGCGCTGCTGCTGATGCACTATCCAGAATGTACCTTCAATATCCGTCGTCTGGTGATCATGGGCGGTTCTGCCGGACGAGGGAATTTTACCCCTAACGCCGAATTTAACATTGCTGTCGATCCAGAAGCGGCCGCCCGCGTATTTCGCAGCGGCATTGAAATTGTGATGTGCGGGCTGGACGTCACGAACCAGGCGATGCTGACGCCGGACTATCTGGCAGCGCTTCCCGCCCTCAATCGCACCGGGAATATGTTGCATGCTCTGTTCAGCCACTATCGCAGCGGGACAATGCGCACCGGCGTGCGGATGCACGATCTCTGCGCCATAGCCTGGCTGGTGCGACCGGATCTGTTTACCGTGAAGCCGTGCTTCGTCGCGGTTGAAACGCTGGGGGAATATACCGCCGGGACGACCGTGGTGGATATTGAGGGACGGATGAACAAACCGGCGAACGTGCAGGTCGCTCTGGATATTAATGTTTCCGGTTTCCAGCAGTGGGTGGCGGAGGTTCTGGCGCTGGCACCCTAAGGAGTGTGATACGCGCCGCACTCTGTTGACAGAACAGGCAGGTTAATCGATTAATCTGCTATTCTGATTCTGTTGTTCTCCTCGGGCCGGAGACACATATGAATCATCCATTTATCCAGCCACCGCAGGTGGAATGGGCGAGCGGCGCGTTGACAAAAGGGCCGCTGTTGCGTAAATCAACCCGTATTCGGGATCTTATTGGTATTTTTGCCGACGATCCCGCCAGACAACGACTGGCGGGTGAGCATGTGGTGTATGACGTTGAGATCCTGGCGACCTCCCCGGCGGAAGGCGAACTCTATACGGGCGTTACTCATCTTTATCCCGGACGCGTCGGCGATGAATATTTCATGACTCGCGGGCACTTTCATGCGCGCCGTGAACAGGGCGAAGTCTATTTTGGCCTGCGCGGGAACGGGCTTTTGCTGCTGCAAAATGAGCAGGGGCAAGCACGACTGGAAAGCGTTTGTGCCGGGTCAATTCATATCATTCCAGGTTTCACCGCGCACCGGTTGATCAACACCGGAAGTGAGGTGCTTTCTGCGCTTGCCGTCTGGCCAGGTGTGGCCGGGCATGATTATGCGGCGCTGGCGAAGGGGTTCACTCTCAGGGTCTTTGAGGAAAATCAGCAGATTCAGGTGAGGGAGGCGCAGAATGAGTGACTCAGCGCGTCTTTATGGTCTGGATATGACCGTGCATCGTCATCCGCTTGGCTTCAGCTATGGGGATGATGTGACCGGGCCGATGCCGGAAATTCGCCGACTCGATCAGATTCGTCCTTCCCTGCGCGATCCGCAGTGTGAGGGGCCGGAAGAGGTGTACGCTATCGCGATGGATGTGGCGCGAATGAAGGATCGCGAAGAGCTGAAAAAACGCATGCTGCTGTTTGGCGTGGTGACCTATGCGGCGGGTCGGTTGGGCGAAGAACCGATTCGCAGTCAGGGACATGTGCATCGCGTGAGTCAGCACAGCGGCTGGTCTCCGCCGGAGTTGTATGAGATCTGGCAGGGGAAAGCGATCGTCTACATGCAGGAATATGTGGGTGACGATCCCGGTCGCTGCTTTGCGGTGATTGCCGGTCCTGGAGAAAAAGTGCTGGTGCCGCCCGGTTGGGCACATGCGACGATATCCGCGGATCCGAATGCGCCATTAACCTTTGGTGCGTGGTGCGATCGGGAATATGGCTTTGAGTATGAGGCCGTGCGGGCGCATAAAGGACTGGCATGGTATCCGTTACTACAGGGTAACCACGTTATCTGGCAGCATAATCCGCGCTATATTCCCGGAAGACTGCAGGCCGTTACGCCCCGTCACTATACGGAATTTTCACTCACTTCCGCGCCAATCTATCAGCAATTTATTACCGACCCGGGACGCTTTCAGTTTATCTCTCGTCCGGATAAGTATGCAGGGCTGTGGCAGAACTTCCATCCCTGAAAACCGGGGCATGGCCCCGGTTGTTCCGTTTCATCGGCACTAACCTGCAAACAGGCCTGTTGCGACGCCCAGTGCAGCCAGGATCAGCAACAGGACCATTGCTTTCACCGGCGAGACGCCGCGTTTCGCCATCAGATACCAGGTGCCGAGAACGACCACCAGCGGGAGCAGTTGCGGAAAGATACCATCCAGCATCTGCTGAACATGAATATTTACGCCATCTTTGGTAATAAATTCCATCCCGGTTCCAAGCTTCACGTAGCTTGCCGCGACGCCGCCCATGACGAAAACGCCCAGCAGTGATAGGGCTTCGCGCAGACGAGTCGATTTGCTGCTCACCAGTATTTCCACCGAGCCGGAGCCCATCTTGTAGCCTTTCAGAAACAAGAACCATGAGCCGGGAATGATGATGGCGAGCCAGGCGACGGTATAAAACAGCGGACCCAGGATATTGCCGCCAGCCGCCAGCGCCATGCCGATACTGAGCAGAATGGGGATCAGCATACCGGGGATCATCGAGTCGCCGATCCCGGCAATCGGGCCCATCAGACCCACCTTCAGGGTGTTGATCGTCTCCCCGTCGATCGGTTCGCCGTTCGCTTTTTTCTCTTCCAGTCCCAGCGCCATCCCGTTCACGATGGCGCCAATCTGGGGTTCGGTATTGTAGAACGATGCGTGTCGACGCAACATTTCGGTCCGCTGTGCGGCATCGGGATAGAGCTTTCTCGCAACGGGCAACATGCTCAGACAAAAGCCAAAAGACTCCAGCCGTTCAAAACTCATTGACGATAAGTTATGCATCATCCAGGCTCGCCAGCAGCGGCGAAGATCTTTACGGGTAAGCGTACGTTCTTCCATCAGAATTCATCCTCATCATCGCGGGTAACCGACGTCGCGTTTGTCGCCTGCGGCGGTTCCGGCTTGTAGTTATAGTGAATCAACGCCAGCAGTGAACCGACGATCACCAGCGCGACCATGTTGAGTTTTAAAAAGACGATGCAGACGAAACCGACGAGGAAGTAGATCAGCATGGTGTAATTTTTGATGATCTGCTTGAGCAAAATCGCAATCCCGACGGCGGGCAAAATGCCGCCCAGCACGTTCATCGTCGACAGAACGATCTTCGGCAGGCTGTCCATAAAGCCGCTGATGTACTGGGCGCCGAAGTACACCGCAATAAAGGTGGGCACAAAACGCAGCACAAAGTTCGTTACCTGCGGCCAGATGGCACTGTTCAGATAAATGCCCCGCTCATCGCCCCGTTCCAGCGCCGTGTCGGCGCGATGGTTCCAGAAAGAGTTTAGTACCATCATTGCATTAAACAGTATGGTCCCGGCAATCCCGATGGTGGCGGCCAGCGCGACCGCCACTTCCGGACCTTTACCTGAGAGGATCCCCAGCGCAATAGCCGGGTAAGCTACAAAGTTGAGATCGGCGGGCATTGAACCGCCGGGCGTCACCATGGCGATATATACTGCCTGAACCGCAACGCCAATCATGATCCCGGTTTTCATGTCACCAAGAATAATCCCGACCAACGTGCCGGAAATCAGCGGTCGGGTGATCAGATACCAGCCGCCCGTCAGCCCCAGAAGCCAGGGACTGCTGAGGGCGCCGAGATAACACAGAATACCAATCAACATCGCTTCGATAATCATCGTCCGCTCCTTATTTCAGCTTCTGGCGCGCATCCTGCCAACTGTAGCAACTGGCATCCGGCACCAGCCGGAATTCAACCTGGTGCCCGTGCTGCGTCAACCAGTCAAAGGCGGCGATCTCATGCGCATTGACTGACTGATTGGGGCCAATTGTCGTGGTATCGGCGCGCGCGCTCATCGGGCCAACGTTAATTTTGCCGTTGGCATTGCGCAGGCTGATACCCGCTTCTTCGATGCGCATCAGCGTGACCGGCGATTTGCCAATCACGAAATAACGTTTCTCACTGGCGATGACTTTGGGCAGTTTCTCAATCGCGGTGGCGGTATCAAATAACCAGACTTTAGTGTCCTGCACCGCGCCTTTCATCACCGAGGAGAGCAGCGGATCGGCCGCGACGGCATCGTCAATGGCGACAATGCCGTCGCAGGGCAGCTCTTTGGCCCAACGTGTGACGAGCTGCCCATGAATAACGCGGTCATCGATACGGACAAAAGAAATACTCATAATGGTTTCCTTTAAAAATCATCTGACTGCACGGAAAAAACCGGGGCGGCCTTCGTCAGCGTGGGGGCGGTTAACGCCAGCAGCGTTTCGGCTGCGGCATGAACATCTGTGAGCGGGACTATCTCCTCGCTTAACAGCAGCATCGGGAGATTCATCCCCGCCACGACGGCGACGGGCGGAACCGTTTGTGGCGAAAAGGCGTGCTGGCAGGCGACATTCCACGGCGTGCCGCTTTGCATGTCGCAGAGCACCAGTACACCGTCAGCGCGTTGCCCCGCATCCGCCAGTACCTCGCAAAAGCGCGCTTTAAATCCTTCGATACCGTCCTGTTCGCTGAGCGTCACGGCGTAAACGTGCGGTAATTCGCCGTAAACCATTCGTCCGCTAGCGAGAAGCGCTTGTGCCAGAGGGCCGTGGCTGGCGACAATAATGTGGATCATCGGCTTATCCTCTTACCCAGGCTTTGATGGTCGCCAGTTGCTGACCGACGCTGTCGCCTGAAGGTGAAATTCGGTATTCCCCAACGGCGGCGGGGATGATAAAGGTCTCTGCATAGTGAACGACAAACGGGGCAAACGCGCCGCTCGGGCTGTCAACTACCGCTTGTGCGCCTTCGACCAGATTCAGAACGTTAACACCGCCGTGAGTATGATGTGTCACCGGCGTCGTAAACCAGTGGCGGCGGGTTTCGATAAACTCACGTTCATGCATCCCGGTTCTTTCTTCCCGCCAGCCGTCCCCTTCAGCGATGAGCTCAATGCGGTTGATCAGATTGTCGTGAACCCATTGCGTATCGCGCTGCCAGTCAATGACCTGTTGACCATGATCCAGATGGACGGGACGCGGCAATCCGTCCAGGCCCAGACGCCCCCAGTCCCACAGTTTGAAGGTAAAAATATAGGGCGTGGCGCTGATCTCCAGAACCATCGTCCCGGCCCCCGAGCAGTGCACGGTTCCGGCGGGGATGAGAAAGTGATCGTGCTTACGCGCGGGGATCTGATTGACAAAGCGTTCGTCATTAAAGGCTTTCTCGCCTCGTCCCGCCGCCCGCAAATCGTCCAGCATCGCTTCAGGCGCGATCCCGGTTTTCGTGCCCAGATAGACCACCGCATCGGGTTCTGCTTCGAGGATGTAATAACTCTCATCCTGGGTATAGTGCATACCAAATTGCTGCTGGATGTATTCGGTAACCGGGTGAACCTGAAAGCTCAAATTCTGACCGCCAATAGTGTCGAGGAAGTCAAAGCGAATCGGGAATTCCGCGCCAAAGCGAGCATGAACTTTCTCGCCAAGCAGGGCGCGGGGGTAGGTCAGCACCAGGTCCTGAGAGGGGATCTCGATCCGCACATGACCAAAACGCAGTAACAGGCTGTTTTCCTCGGGCACGCAATCAAAACACCACGCGTAATTGGGCGCTGAGGGATCGAGATCGAATTGTTGTTTCATCCACTGTCCGCCCCAGACGCCCGGATCAAAGAAGGGGGCGACGCGAAACGGTTGTGTGGTGGTTTGCTGCAACCCGGCACGTAGCGCTTCGCCGCTGACTATCACCGGCGCGTCTGCAACCGTGGTATCAAGCAAATAATCAGCGCGTTTAAGCAGCGGCGTTTTGTGTCGGTCAAAGACTCGCCATTCAATAAAAAAGGCGCGCTTATAGCGACGAAGAATATCTTCATCCTCGTTATCCGCTCCCCAGTTCCCCAGACCGTCATGACGCATTCGCTGTTGAATCTCCCAGCGTGGGAGATCGGCATACACCAGCACATCGCCGGGATGCGCCAGGGCCGCGCCTGACCCATAGACGATCACGAGACCGCTGGGGATAGCATCAATCTGTTGGTGCAACAGGTTGAGCCTGTGGGTATCAAAAAACTCGTCAAGATGGTGGCAGGAGAGAACGCCAAATACGCGGTCATCGGTCAGATTACGCGCCAGCAAATCATGCAGTGCCTGTTCATCACGGCGTGCGGATTCGATATTGACCACTAAGGCGGCGTTAAACGTCGTGACGAGCCGTTGTTCCAGTTCATCCAGTCGTACGCCCGGATAGCAATCGACAATCAGTATAGTTTTAGATGATTCGCAAACCCGGGCGTTAAGCACCGAATGGATCGCCGCCCAGCCTTCCCAGGCCTCGTCGTCATAACCCTGAACATCAACCTCAGGGAATTTATTGTAGGTTGTACGCATTTTCCGTCTCCGTATTGGCTAATTAAAGATTAATCGATTAACCTTATTTTCATAGGGTGGTTAACGCGATTAACCCGCCATAATCAGAAACCAGGGTGGTGAAAAGCACACCAGCGTGATGAGAATCACACGTATTGGGACCACATTGAGGTTATTCGATTAACCTTCAGGGAAAACAGGAGAAGTCATGACAACCATTACCCTGGCGCAGGTTGCGGAACGCGCAGGCGTCTCCACGGCGACCGTGTCGATGGTGCTGCGCAATCGGGGGCGAATTTCACAGGCAACGCGCGAACGCGTGCTAAAAGCGCTGGATGATTCTGGCTATGTCTATAACCAGACCGCAGCGAATTTGCGTAATCGCAGCAGTAATCAGGTTGGGCTCTTGTTGCATGATATTACCAACCCGTTTTATGGCGAGATGACGGCGGGACTCAGTCATGAGATGGAACGGCACGACCTGCTGCTGTTTCTGGCGAACAGCGAAGAGTCAGGTGAGCGTCAGCAAAAGTTTGTTGACTCGCTGATGCGTAATAACGCCTGTGGCATGGTGCTCTGCGCGGCGCGGGAAACGCCGGGCTCATTTTTTGAAGCGCTAAAACGGCGCAATATCCCCGCCATCATGGTCGTTCGCCCGCTCAGCGATCCGGATTTTGATTTTGTCGGCACCGATAACTTTCTCGGGACGCAGATGGCAACGACCCATTTAGTCAACATGGGGCATAAAAATATCGCCTTCATTGGCGGCAGTCCAAATTCAGGAAGTCGGGCGCAGCGTATTGGCGGATTTACCAGCACGCTACTGGAACATGGCATCTCGCCGAATCCGCAGTGGATCGTTGCCGCAGAGGCCAGCCAGATTGATGGCGCGAAAGTCGCAGAGGCTCTGCTGGTGCATCATCCGCACATTACCGCCGCCGTGTGTTATCAGGACATTGTGGCGCTGGGGGTGATGCAGGCGCTACGTAAAATGGGGCGTGAGCCCGGGCGTGACTTTGCATTAGTCGGGTTCGATGATATTACCGAAGCGGCGTTGGTTCAGCCTGCGCTCACGACCGTATCGGTGGCGGCAAAAGAGATCGGTCGTAAGGCGGGAGAGTTACTTTACAGTCGTATTCAGGGAAACGATGAGCCGGCGAAACGCATTATTCTGCCGCCGGCGCTGGTGGTCAGAGAATCATGTGGTTTTCGCTGATCGTCATGCTTTTTACTGATATCTCTCTGTGTTTATCATTAAATTCTAATTATCGACGTTTTTGGCTAGCGGCATGACGATGTGCTGGGTAATCTGAAAACGATTTACATCATTTTAACGTAAGAGAATAACTATGCATGATGCACAGGTCCGTGTCGCAATAGCGGGCGCGGGTGGCCGTATGGGCCGCCAGTTAATTCAGGCAGCGCTACAGATGGAAGGCGTTGCACTTGGTGCGGCGCTTGAGCGCGAGGGATCGTCACTGCTGGGCAGCGATGCCGGAGAACTGGCGGGCGTCGGGAAGACCGGCGTTACCGTGCAAAGTAGCCTTGAGGCGGTAAAAGGGGATTTCGATGTGTTTATCGATTTTACCCGTCCGGAAGGTACGCTGAATCATCTGGCATTTTGTCGTCAGCATGGTAAAGGGATGGTCATTGGCACCACCGGTTTTGACGATGCGGGAAAACAGGCGATTCGCGATGCCGCCCAGGAGATGGGTATTGTCTTCGCGGCGAACTTTAGCGTTGGCGTCAACGTGATGCTCAAGCTGCTGGAAAAGGCGGCGAAGGTGATGGGTGACTACACCGACATCGAAATCATTGAAGCGCACCACCGCCATAAGGTTGATGCGCCGTCAGGCACCGCGCTGGCGATGGGCGAGGCGATTGCCCATGCGCTGGATAAAGATCTGAAAGCGTGCGCCGTCTACAGTCGCGAAGGCTATACCGGCGAACGTGTACCGGGAACGATTGGTTTTGCCACCGTGCGCGCCGGAGACATTGTGGGCGAACATACCGCCATGTTTGCAGATATCGGTGAGCGCATCGAAATCACCCACAAAGCGTCCAGTCGTATGACTTTTGCCAATGGTGCCGTCAGATCGGCACTTTGGGTGAGTACAAAGCAAAACGGTCTTTTTGATATGCGAGATGTGCTTGATCTCAACAATTTATAGTCAATTATTACCTTTCGTGATGTGGTTATTGTAATCTCAATGCATTGATTACATAGGGCAATATTTTTATTGCCCTTTTATTTTGCACGTTTACGTCTGTTATCTTAATTAATGGCAAGAAAACTCATCTTTTCTCGCTGTTTTACGTTATCTTATTGTAAATTTTGACCATATGGTCCACTTTTTCAAAGCGTAAGACTGTTTTTCACGCATAATTGTTCACGCAAGCGTTTTCCTGCCAGGGTTAGGTGATCTTTTTGCCTGTTAAATTCGATGAATTCATCCTGAGTCGTAAAAGAATATAAAAAATACCGCCTTTAAGTTGACTTTTGCCTGCCTTATCTCCAGAATGCCGCCGTTTGCCAGAAATCCACGGGTAAGCAAATTTGCATTGATCTATGCTATGAAAGTGCATTAATATGCAAATAAAGTGAGTGAATATTCTCTGGAGGGTGTTTTGATTAAGTCAGCGCTATTGGTTCTGGAAGACGGAACCCAGTTTCACGGTCGGGCCATAGGGGCAACAGGTTCGGCGGTTGGGGAAGTCGTTTTCAATACTTCAATGACCGGTTATCAAGAAATCCTCACTGATCCTTCCTATTCCCGCCAAATCGTTACTCTTACTTATCCCCATATTGGTAATGTCGGCACCAATGCCGCCGATGAAGAATCCTCCCAGGTCCATGCGCAAGGCCTCGTCATTCGTGACCTGCCGCTGATTGCCAGCAACTTCCGCAATACCGAAGACCTTTCTTCTTACCTGAAACGCCATAACATCGTGGCGATTGCCGATATCGATACCCGTAAGCTGACGCGTCTGCTGCGTGAGAAAGGGGCGCAAAACGGTTGCATCATCGCGGGCGATAACCTGGATGCCGCGCTGGCGCTGGAAAAAGCAAAAGCGTTCCCGGGCCTGAACGGAATGGATTTGGCGAAAGAAGTGACCACCACGGAATCATACAGCTGGACGCAGGGGAGCTGGACGCTGGCCGATGACCTGCCGGAAGCGAAGACAGAAAGCGAGCTGCCCTTCCACGTTGTTGCCTACGATTTTGGCGCCAAGCGCAACATCCTGCGCATGCTGGTAGACAGAGGCTGTCGCCTGACGGTCGTTCCGGCAAAAACGTCGGCGGAAGAAGTGCTGAAGATGAATCCGGACGGGATCTTCCTGTCGAACGGTCCTGGTGACCCGGCGCCGTGCGATTACGCTATCGACGCGATTCAGAAATTCCTCGAGACCGATATTCCGGTGTTCGGCATCTGCTTAGGCCATCAGTTGCTGGCACTGGCAAGCGGGGCGAAAACCGTGAAAATGAAATTCGGTCACCACGGCGGTAACCATCCGGTCAAAGATATCGACAACAATACGGTGATGATTACGGCCCAGAACCACGGCTTTGCGGTGGATGAAGCGTCCATGCCGGCAAATCTACGCGTCACCCACAAGTCGCTGTTCGATGGCACCTTGCAGGGGATTCATCGCACCGACAAACCGGCATTCAGCTTCCAGGGCCACCCGGAAGCGAGCCCGGGACCTCACGATGCCGCGCCGTTGTTCGACCACTTTATCGAGTTAATTGAGCTTTACCGTCAGTCCGCGAAATAATCAGGAGTTAAGAGAGCCATGCCAAAACGTACAGACATAAAAAGTATCCTGATTCTGGGCGCGGGTCCGATTGTTATCGGTCAGGCGTGTGAGTTTGACTACTCCGGTGCGCAGGCGTGTAAAGCGCTGCGTGAAGAGGGTTACCGCGTCATCCTCGTGAACTCCAACCCGGCAACCATCATGACCGACCCGGAAATGGCCGATGCGACCTACATCGAGCCGATTCACTGGGAAGTGGTCCGCAAAATCATTGAAAAAGAGCGCCCGGACGCGGTGCTGCCGACCATGGGCGGTCAGACGGCGCTGAACTGCGCGCTGGAACTGGAGCGTCAGGGGGTGCTTGCCGAGTTCGGTGTGACCATGATTGGTGCTACGGCTGACGCGATTGATAAAGCAGAAGACCGTCGCCGTTTCGACATCGCGATGAAAAAAATCGGTCTCGACACAGCACGCTCCGGTATTGCCCATACGCTGGAAGAAGCGTTGGCGGTAGCGGCCGACGTCGGTTATCCGTGTATCATCCGTCCGTCCTTTACGATGGGCGGCACCGGCGGCGGCATCGCTTACAACCGCGAAGAGTTTGAAGAGATTTGTACCCGCGGTCTGGATCTCTCCCCAACCAACGAGCTGCTGATTGATGAATCGCTGATTGGCTGGAAAGAGTACGAGATGGAAGTGGTGCGTGATAAAAACGACAACTGCATCATCGTCTGCTCCATCGAGAACTTCGATGCGATGGGTATTCACACCGGTGACTCCATCACCGTTGCGCCTGCCCAGACGCTGACCGACAAAGAATATCAAATCATGCGTAACGCTTCGATGGCGGTACTGCGTGAAATCGGCGTTGAAACCGGCGGTTCGAACGTTCAGTTTGCGGTGAACCCGAAAAACGGTCGTCTGATTGTGATCGAGATGAACCCGCGCGTATCCCGCTCCTCGGCGCTGGCGTCGAAAGCGACTGGGTTCCCGATTGCAAAAGTGGCGGCGAAACTGGCGGTGGGTTACACCCTTGATGAACTGATGAATGACATCACCGGCGGTCGTACCCCGGCGTCGTTTGAGCCGTCCATCGACTATGTGGTCACTAAAATCCCTCGCTTCAACTTCGAAAAATTCGTCGGCGCTAATGACCGTCTGACCACCCAGATGAAATCTGTCGGTGAAGTGATGGCGATTGGCCGCACCCAGCAGGAATCTCTGCAAAAAGCGCTGCGCGGTCTGGAAGTGGGTGCCACCGGCTTCGACCCGAAAGTAAGCCTGGATGACCCGGAAGCGCTGACCAAAATCCGCCGCGAGCTGAAAGATGCTGGCGCCGAGCGTATCTGGTATATCGCCGATGCGTTCCGTGCGGGCCTGTCCGTTGACGGCGTGTTCAACCTGACCAACATCGATCGCTGGTTCCTGGTACAGATTGAAGAGCTGGTACGTCTGGAAGAAAAAGTCGTGGAGTTGGGCATCAACGGCCTGACCCCTGACTTCCTGCGCGCCCTGAAACGCAAAGGCTTTGCCGATGCGCGTCTGGCTAAACTGGCCGGTGTGCGTGAAGCGGAAGTACGCAAACTGCGTGACCAGTACAACCTGCACCCGGTCTACAAGCGTGTGGACACCTGTGCGGCAGAATTCGCCACCGATACCGCCTACATGTACTCCACTTATGAAGATGAGTGCGAGGCGAACCCGTCCGTTGACCGCGACAAAATCATGGTGCTCGGCGGTGGTCCAAACCGTATCGGCCAGGGGATCGAGTTTGATTACTGCTGCGTACACGCCTCTCTGGCGCTGCGTGAAGACGGTTACGAAACCATCATGGTCAACTGTAACCCGGAAACGGTCTCCACCGACTATGACACCTCCGACCGCCTCTACTTTGAGCCGGTAACGCTGGAAGACGTGCTGGAAATTGTGCGCATCGAGAAGCCAAAGGGCGTGATCGTACAGTACGGCGGTCAGACCCCGCTGAAACTGGCGCGTGCGCTGGAAGCGGCAGGCGTACCGGTTATCGGCACCAGCCCGGATGCGATTGACCGTGCGGAAGACCGTGAGCGTTTCCAGCAGGCCGTTGACCGTCTGAAGCTGAAACAACCGGCGAACGCTACCGTGACCGCGATTGAAATGGCGGTTGAAAAGGCGAAAGAAATTGGCTACCCGCTGGTGGTGCGCCCGTCCTACGTGCTGGGTGGCCGCGCGATGGAAATCGTCTACGACGAAGCTGACCTGCGCCGCTACTTCCAGACCGCAGTCAGCGTTTCCAACGACGCGCCGGTTCTGCTCGACCGCTTCCTTGACGACGCGATTGAAGTGGATGTGGATGCAATCTGCGACGGCGAAATGGTGCTGATTGGCGGCATCATGGAGCACATTGAACAAGCGGGCGTCCACTCCGGCGACTCCGCCTGTTCTCTGCCCGCTTACACTCTGAGTCAGGAAATTCAGGATGTGATGCGCCAGCAGGTGCAGAAACTGGCCTTCGAACTGCAGGTGCGCGGTTTGATGAACGTTCAGTTTGCGGTGAAAGATAACGAAGTCTACCTGATTGAAGTTAACCCGCGTGCGGCGCGTACCGTACCGTTTGTCTCCAAAGCGACCGGCGTACCGCTGGCGAAAGTGGCGGCGCGCGTGATGGCGGGCAAATCGCTGACCGAGCAGGGCGTGACCAAAGAAATTATCCCACCGTACTACTCGGTGAAAGAAGTGGTGCTGCCGTTCAACAAGTTCCCGGGCGTCGACCCGCTGTTAGGGCCAGAAATGCGCTCCACCGGGGAAGTGATGGGCGTAGGCCGTACCTTTGCGGAAGCGTTCGCCAAGGCGCAACTGGGCAGCAACTCCACGATGAAGAAACAGGGCCGAGCGCTGCTCTCCGTACGCGAAGGTGATAAAGAGCGCGTGGTGGACCTGGCCGCGAAACTGCTGAAGCAGGGATTTGAGCTGGATGCTACCCACGGTACTGCGATTGTGCTGGGTGAAGCCGGAATCAACCCGCGTCTGGTGAACAAGGTGCACGAAGGTCGTCCGCACATTCAGGACCGTATCAAGAATGGCGAATATACCTACATCATCAACACCACCGCAGGCCGTCGTGCAATCGAAGACTCCAGGGTGATTCGCCGTAGCGCGCTGCAATACAAAGTGCATTACGACACCACGCTGAACGGGGGTTTTGCCACGGCGATGGCGCTGAATGCTGATGCGACGGAGAAAGTGACCTCCGTTCAGGAAATGCACGCGCAAATTAAAAAATAAGCGGCGGCAGCATTAGCCTTTGTTTTAAAAACGGTTCCGGAAACGGAGCCGTTTTTTTATGCACTCAGTTCATTCCTGGGGGTATATTGCACGCCAGGGCGACTTTCAATGTAACAAGCAAGATTTGGCTCACACTAATGCGCCGCTAAGTTGCTTACTATTATTTAATCCCACAATTTCAATGTGGTCTTGTTTTGTATTTGATGGACAGGGCATAGCAAGATTTTTAATTTGTGAAATGGTGTGCTTATGTGTGAAGAATATGTTGAAAAACCGCTTTACCTGTTGATCGCTGATTGGGTGATGGCAGAAAAGCGTTGGGTGAGTGCGAAAGAGATTGCGAAGCACTTTAATATGGATCACTGCAAAGCGATCAATACCGTCTCTTATATTCTCGCTGAGGTCGGGGAAATTAATTGCGAGACTAAGACTATCCCTAATCAACTGGAAGGTCGTGGATGTCAGTGCCAGCGACTGGTCAGAGTGACACACATTGATCCACAACTGTATGCTCGTCTGGGGCATAGCGCGCAGGAGAAGATGGTCAACAAATCGCCGCGGATGTCGGCGGTGCCGCCGTCAGAACTGAACCGCGAGCAGAAATGGCAGATGATGCTGTCAAAAAGTATGCGTCGGTAATCTTTTGTTTGCCGGATGGCGCAGTGCCATCCGGCATGATTACATTGCCGATTTGGGCTTCACCTCGGTCGTGCCCTTCAGGCGCGGTCGGTTTGCTTCCACCGCCGTTAACGGCGACGTTTCCCGTAGCGATGCCCGACAGCGCACGGCGAGATCCTGATATTCCTGCGTATTCAGCCGTTTCCAGTACAGTTCCTGTTCGCTGACGTCACGAACGACGCGAGCCGGCGTGCCGACCAGCAACTGCCGCGCGGCACCGGTAAATCCGGCTTTGACGAAGCTCATGGCGGCGACAATGCTTTCGTCACCGATCATCGCACCGTCCATGATTACGCTGTTCATTCCAACCAGCGCGTCCCGGCCAATCACACAGCCGTGCAGGATGGCGCCGTGTCCGATGTGTCCGTTCTCACGTACCACCGTGTCCGTATCGCAGTAGCCATGCATGATGCAACCGTCCTGGAGGTTGGAACCCGCTTCGAGGATCAAGCGGCCATAGTCACCGCGCAGCGAGGCGAGCGGGCCGACGTAAACGCCAGCCCCCACGATCACATCGCCAATCAGTACCGCGCTGGGATGCACATACGCCTCGGGATGGACCACGGGAATTAAGCCTTCAAAGTCGTAGCAACTCATCGACATACCTCAATTGTTTTTTGCCGGATGGCGGCGTAAACGCCTTATCCGGCCTACAGGACAGCGTATGTTTTGCCGGATGGCGGTGTGAACGCCTTATCCGGCCTACAGGGCCGCGTATGTTTTGCCGGATGGCGGCGTAAGCGCCTTATCCGGCCTACAGGACAGCGTATATTTTGCCGGATGGCGGCGTAAACGCCTTATCCGGCCTACAGGACAGCGTATATTTTTGCCGGATGGCGTCGTGAACGCCTTATCCGGCCTACAGGGCCGCGTATATTTTGCCGGATGGCGGTGTGAACGCCTTATCCGGCATACAGGGCCGCGTATGTTTTGCCGGATGGCGGCGTAAACGCCTTACCCGGCCTACAGGACAGCGTATATTTTTGCCGGATGGCGGCGTAAACATATGGGCGGCGTAGGCCTGATAAGCGCAGCGCCATCAGGCATTACCGTCCCTTCCAGACCGGATCGCGTTTTTCAGCAAACGCCAGCGGCCCTTCGAACGCATCTTCAGAATGCAGTACAGAAGGATAGTGCTTCAGCACGCCGCTGCGGATGAAGCGATAAGCCTCTTCCACCGGCATTTCACTGGTTGCGCGGTAAATTTCTTTCAGTGCGGCGATCGCCAGCGGGGCGCTGTTCACCAGTTGTTGTGCCAGTTCACGTGCGCTGGCCATCAGCTCTTGCTGGCTGACCACGCGGTTGACTATCCCCCAGCGCTGAGCCTCTTGCGCATTCATGCGTCTGCCGGTCATGACCATTTCGTTGATGATTGCCGGGGGCAATATTTTCGGCAGGCGCAGAACGCCGCCGCTGTCCGGTACGATGCCAAGTTTGGCTTCAGGGAGCGCAAAACTGGCGTTATCGGCACAAACAATAAAGTCTGCCGCCAGCGCCAGTTCAAAACCACCGCCGAAGGCATAGCCATTGACGGCGGCGATCACCGGTTTGTCGAGATTGAATATTTCGGTCAGACCAGCGAATCCACCAGGACCAAAATCTGCGTCCGGCGCTTCACCTTCCGCGGCGGCTTTTAAATCCCAGCCGGCGGAAAAAAATTTTTCACCCGCGCCAGTGACGATTGCCACGCGCAGTTCGGGATCGTCACGGAAATTAAGAAAAACCTCGCCCATTTGAAAACTGGTTTTTGCATCAATGGCATTCGCTTTTGGCCTGTCCAGCATAATTTCCAGAATCGGCCCATTGCGGGTTAAATGTAAAGATTCACTCATGGTTCATCTCCAAAAATAGGATGTCTGGCAGGGCTATTCCTGCCTGTAGGGTTATTTCAGATTTTTTTTGATTATTTTTCCTGAACAATTTCGCGGCAGGTCGGTTCTAATCTCCATAATTGAAGGGACTTTAAATTTCGCCATATTTTTTTCACAGAAGCTGAAAAATTCCTCTTCACTGAGCGTTTCACCTTCGTTGAGTACCACAAAAGCTTTTATTGCCTCATCGCGAATTGAATCTTTAATTCCGATAACGACAATGTCCTGAATTTTAGGATGTGCTGAAATAATATTTTCCAGCTCTACGCAGGAGACGTTTTCCCCTCCGCGCTTAATCATGTTGCAGCGGCGGTCGACGAAATAGAAAAAACCGTCCTCATCGCGATAGCCGGAATCACCGGTATGCAGCCAGCCGGTTGGTTCAAGCGCTTTGGCCGTCGCGTCTGGTCTGCCGTAGTACTCTTTGAAAATCGTTTTACCCGGCACGCCCTTGATGCAGATTTCCCCAATTTCACCCACGGGCAGCGCGCGGTTCTGCTCATCGCGAATTTCCGCTTCGTAACAAAAACCGGGACGTCCGATGGAGGGCCAGCGTCGCTTATCGCCGGGGCGATCGCCGATGATGCCGACGATGGTTTCCGTCATGCCGTACGAGGTCAACAGACGCACCCCGAAGCGCTCAAGAAACGCGTCTTTTTCCTGCACCGACAGATTGAGGTAGTACATCACTTCCCGTAAGCGGTGCTCTTTGTCCAGCGGCGAGGCGGGTTGAACCATCAGCGTTCTGATCATCATCGGAATACATTCCGTGACGGTCGCACGGTATTTACGTATCTGTCCCCAAAAGGCGCGGGCGCTGTACTTCTCAATCAGCACAAAGGTTGCGCCTGCCGAAAAGGCGGCCATGGCGGCAGTGCACTGGCAGTCGATGTGAAACGCAGGCATCACCGTCAGGTAAACGTCGTCATCTCGCAGGGCGCATTGCCATGACGAGTAGTAGCCGGCAAAACGCAGGTTGTAGTGGGTGATCACCACCCCCTTAGGTCGGGAGGTGGTGCCGGAGGTAAACAGGATTTCGGCCATGTCGTCCGTGGACAACGCAGGGGTATCGCGCAATGTCGTCGGCTGCTGGTCCTTCAACAGCGTAAAATGGCTTACGCCGTCAGCCACAGGTAACGCTTCGCCAATCAGGCAGATATGGTTAAGCAGCGTTGCGTTTTCCTGTTGAATCTGGCGATACATCGGATAAAAAGCCGCGCTGGTCACCAGCAGCTGAACCTCGCTGTTTTGCAGGATCCACGTGCTTTCGTCGCGCAGCAGGCGGGCATTAATTGGCACCATGACCGCGCCAATTTTTGCCAGCCCGAACCAGCAAAAGAAAAACTCCGGGCAGTTATCCAGATGCAGGGCAACCTTATCGCCTTTGCGAATGCCCAACGCGTGGAAAAGGTTTGCCGTCCGATTGATTTCCTCGTTAAGCGAGGCGTAGCTGTACTGGCGCACGACCCCTTCACTGGATTCGCAAATCAGCGCCGTTTTACTGCCATATACCCCGGCCAGGTCGTCCCACATCTGACGTAGGTGTTGTCCGCCAACGATATCCATTGCACTCCTGTCCATCTTCACTGGCGATGCGCTAACCAGACTGCCCGGTCAGCGCGTCGCGTTTAGTTCTCAACCTTGGCCAGACCTTTACTGACCAGTTCCTTAATGTCTGCGTCGTTGTAACCGATATTTTTCAGAATGGCGGCCGTATCCATGCCATGCGACGGCATACCACGCCAGATTTTCCCCGGGTTGTTTTTGAATTTCGGCATGATGTTTGGCCCTTTGCAGGTGCGGCCATCCATCGTTTGCCACTGGGTGATGGATTCGCGGGCAACGTACTGCGGATTGCCTTCCAGTTCAGGAATGGTCAGCACTTTGGCGCAAGCGATGTTCAGCTCAGCGAAACGCGCCTGGACTTCCGCGATGGTGTGCGCGCCCAGCCACGCATCCAGTTTCTCTTCGACCAGCGGTCCGTACGGACACTCGACGCGATGAATTAACTGTGTTCCTTCCGGCACTTCCGGCGTACCGAGAATGTGGGCCAGGCCGATGTCTTTAAAGCATTCGGTGACCTGCGTAATCCCGACCAGCTCCATCACGATGTAGCCGTCGGCGCATTTATACAGCCCACAGCCGGCGTAGTAGGGGTCTTTACCTTTGGTCATACGTGGGCAAATTTCGCCGCCGTTGAAGTAATCCATCATGAAGTACTGACCCATGCGCAGCATCACTTCGTACATTGCGACATCGATACTTTCGCCTTTGCCGGTTTCCCGCACCTTATGCAATGCCGCCAGCGCGGCTGTGGTGGCCGTCATGCCAGAGAAGTAGTCGGCGGTGTAGGGGAATGCGGGCATGGGCTGGTCGACGTCGCCGTTTTGGATCAGATAGCCGCTGAAGGCCTGAGCAATGGTGTTATAGGCCGGAAGGTTGGTGTACTCCTCAGTACCGTACTGGCCGAAGCCGGACAGGTGAGCGATAACCAGTTTCGGGTTATGTTGCCACAGGACGTCATCGGTAATTCCCCGACGGGCAAATGCCGGACCTTTACTGGCCTCAATGAAGATATCGGTGGTTTCCATCAGCTTCAGAAACGCTTCCCGACCTTCATCTTTAAAAATATTCAGCGAGAGCGCGTGCAGATTACGCCGCGACAATTGCGGATAGTTTGGCTGAACGCGGATGGTATCGGCCCAGGCGACGTTTTCGATCCAGATAACTTCAGCGCCCCATTCGGCAAACATCTGTCCGGCGAACGGCCCGGCGATTTCGATCCCGGAGAAAACCACCCGTAGCCCGGCAAGCGGCCCAAAAGCCGGCATTGGTAGACGATCCATAAAATACTCCTGAATAATTTGTAGGCCTGATAAGACGCAAGGGTCGCCATCAGGCAATCGACGCCGGATGGCGGCGTAAACGCCTTATCCGGCCTACAAAACATGGGCCCGGTAGGCGCAGCGTCACCGGGCATGTCGCTGTCTTAACGGTATTGCTTCAGTACGGCACGGCCGAGCGTCAGGATCTGCATTTCGTCAGAGCCACCGGATACGCGGTCAACGCGCAGGTCACGCCAGAAGCGGGTGATACGGTGGTTGCCCGCAATCCCCACGCCGCCAAGGACCTGCATGGCGGTGTCCACCACGTCAAACGCGGCATTGGCGCAGAAGTATTTGCACATCGCCGCATCACCCGAGGTGATGGTGCCGTTGTCTGCTTTCCACGCCGCTTCCAGCAGCATGTTTTTCATGGAGTTTAATTTGATCGCCATATGGGCGAATTTCTCCTGGATCAACTGGAAACGACCGATGGTTTCACCAAACTGCACGCGCTGGTTGGCGTAGCGCGCGGCATCTTCAAAGGCGCACATTGCCGTACCGTAGTTGGTGAGGGCGACGAGGAAACGTTCGTGGTCGAACTCTTCTTTTACGCGGTTAAAGCCGTTACCTTCCCGACCGAACATGTCTTTTTCGTCCAGCTCGACATCGTCAAAGTTGATTTCACAGCAGCTGTCCATGCGCAGACCCAACTTCTCAAGTTTGTTGACCTTGATGCCGGGTTTACTCATGTCGACAAACCATTCGGTATAGATGGGTTTATCCGGGGAAGCGCCGTCTCTTGCCATGACCACGATATAAGGGGTGTAGGCGCTACTGGTGATAAAACACTTACTACCATTAAGATAAACCTTACCATTTTTGCGGGTATAAGTGGTTTTCAAACTCCCAACATCCGATCCCGCTCCCGGTTCGGTGATGGCGGAGTTCCACATTTGTTTCCCCGTTCCCTGGAACGCCATGATTTTATCGATCTGCTCCTGGGTGCCTTCGCGCAGGAAGGTATTAAAACCGCCCGGCAACTGGTACAGCACGTAGGTAGGCGCGCCGAGGCGTCCCAACTCCATCCAGACGGCAGCCACGGTGACGAATCCGGCTTCCAGGCCGCCATGTTCTTCCGGGATCAGCAGGCTATCGATGCCCATATCCGCCAGCGCTTTCACGAAACGCTCCGGATACACGCTGTCGCGATCGCACTCGGCAAAATAGGCTTCCCAGTTCTCACTGGCCATCAGTTCACGAATACCGGCGACAAACAGTTCCTGCTCATCATTGAAATTGAAATCCATCTTCTAACCTCTATGTCATGGGGTAATTAGGTTTATTTATCTTTCCAGTGCACTTTGGCGTCTTTGATAAAGGAGAGCGTCACCATAATGTTGACGAAGAACAGCGGGCAGCCCCCGGCGATAATCGCGGTTTGTATCGGCTTCAGGCCGCCGAGCGCCAGCAGCACGATGCCAATCACGCCGACCAGCACGGACCAGCCGATACGCACCAGCAGCGGCGGCTCTTCGCCATCGCGAACTTCACGACAGGTCGACATCGCCAGGGTGTAAGAACAGGCGTTGATCAATGTGACGGTGGCAATAAAGCAGAGGATAAAGAATCCCCACATCGTGGCGGTGCTGAGCGGCAGGGCGGCCCAGGTTTCGATAATTGCGCGCGGCACGCCGTGATCGGCAATCAGTTGCGGAATGTTGATGATGTTTTTATCCATCAGCAGCAGGGTGTTACTGCCCAGCACTGTCCACAGGATCCAGGTCGATGCCGTCAGGCCCAACACCATGCCGAAGCACAGTTCGCGCACGGTACGACCGCGAGAGATACGCGCCAGGAAGATACTCATCTGGATGGCGTAAATCACCCACCATGCCCAGTAGAAGACCGTCCAGCCCTGCGGGAAACCGCCTTTGCCGATGGCATCGGTATAGAACAGCATGCGTGGCAGGTACATCAGCAGCATCCCGACGGAGTCGGTGAAGTAGTTCATGATGAAGCTGGCGCCGCTGACGATGAATACCCAGCCGAGCATCAGGAAGCTCAAATAGCTGCGCACGTCGCTGGCGATTTTGACCCCTTTTTGCAGGCCGCAGGCCACGCAAATGGCGTTCAAAATTATCCAGCAGGTGATGATGATAGCGTCAAGTTCCAGGGTGTGCGGAATACCAAACAGCCACTGCATGCACTCGGTCACCAGCGGCGTCGCCAGCCCAAGGCTGGTTCCCATCGCGAAGATCAGCGCCACCAGGTAGAAGTTATCAACGATAGTGCCGAATAGCCCTTTCGCATGTTTTTCGCCAACCAGTGGAACCAATGTTGAACTTGGGCGAATAACGTCCATTTTGCGTACAAAGAAGAAGTAGGCGAAGGCCACGGAAAGGAAGCTGTACGTTGCCCACGGCAGCGGCCCCCAGTGGAACAGGCTGTAGGCCAGACCTATCTCTTTCGCCGGCGTTGAGCCCGGCGTCAGCGCGAACGGCGGCGTGGAGATGTAGTAGTAAATCTCTATCGATCCCCAGAACAGCACGGCGGCTGAGGTACAGGAGGCGAACATCATGAAAATCCAGCTGGCGGTGCTGAACTCCGGTTTCTCGTCACCTAATTTCTTTTTCGCGTAGGGGCCAAACACCAGCCAGAACCAGCCGATGAGCATAATGACCATATACCACTCAAATGCCCATCCCCAGACATTGGTGACATAACTGAAGACGGCATTAATAACGACGTTTGCGGCATCGAGATCGCGTACCGTTAGCCAGCAAAGTATCCCGACTATTATTAGCGGCGGGAAAAAAACCTTTGGCTCAATTCCAGACTTTCTTTTTTCATTTTTCATGAGTGAATTCCAGGTTGAAAACGAAATTTATTTAGCGTTCCCGTTTGTTTTATTTTTGTTTATTTTTATTAAATATTTGTTGATACCCGTTTAACCTCAGGACGCGTTGGCAAGTAACTCATAATGGGTATTCGTTTTGCGGCATTCTGTAACGTTCGTCACACTTCTGGGTTGGGGCGTTCTGGCGCCAAAATTACAATAAAATAAATATAAATCATTAAGTTAATGATGTGATCGTTCGGTTTTACATCGTTTGTCGTTCAATATTGGTGATCTGCCAGGCAATATTGAAAATCTTTCTTTTTGGCGCTGGGTTTCAATATTGGTGAGGCGCTTAACAATATTGAAAGTTGCGAATATCAGTGTGTGACATTTTCAATATTGGTGATTATGGTTTTATTTCCGAATTAAAGAGCGTGATATCTGTATTTAACACCGCCGATATAAATACGTTTCCTTCATGATATCTGGAGATGCAATGAAGATAATTACTTGCTACAAGTGTGTACCTGATGAACAGGATATTGTCGTCAATCACGCAGATGGTTCATTAGATTTCAGCAAAGCAGATGGCAAAATCAGCCAGTACGATCTGAACGCGATTGAAGCGGCCTGTCAGTTGAAACAGCAGGCCAGCGATGCGCAGGTGATTGCCCTGAGCGTGGGAGGCAAAGCGTTAACCAACGCAAAAGGGCGTAAGGATGTCCTCTCCCGCGGTCCGGACGAACTGGTGGTGGTCATTGACGACCAGTTCGAGCAGGCGCTGCCACAGCAGACCGCTGCGGCGCTGGCCGCTGCCGCACAAAAGTCGGGATTTGACCTGATGATTTGCGGCGATGGCTCTTCCGATCTCTACGCGCAGCAGGTCAGCCTGCTGGTGGGTGAAACACTGAACATTCCCGCCATCAACGGCGTGAGTAAAATCCTCTCCCTGACGGAAAGCACGCTGACCGTTGAACGTGAACTGGAGGATGAAATCGAAACGCTGAGCATCCCTCTTCCGGCGGTCGTGGCCGTCTCCACCGACATTAACTCCCCACAAATTCCGTCCATGAAAGCCATTCTGGGGGCGGCGAAAAAACCGGTTCAGGTCTGGTCAGCGGCCGATATTGGCTTCAGCGGCGGGGACGCGTGGTCCATACAAACGGTGGCCGCGCCAAAACAACGTGAGCGCCAGCGCATTGTGATTGAAGGCGATGGTGAAGATCAGATTGCTGCGTTTGCCGATAGCCTGCGCAAAATCATTAATTAAGAAGGGGATGTTATGAGCAAGTTTTCCAGCGTCTGGGTATTCAGCGATACCGCGTCTCGTCTGCCGGAACTGATGAGCGGCGCGCAGGTTTTAGGTGAACAGGTTAACGCATTTGTGCAAAACGCCGACGAGGCGACCACCGCCATTCAGTTGGGCGCGCATCACGTCTGGCAACTGAGCGGCAAACCGGACGATCGCATGGTGGAAGACTATGCGCACGTGATGGCACAGACCGTTCGTCAGCAGAGCGATTCTGGCCTCGTGCTGCTGCCTAACACGCGTCGCGGCAAACTGCTGGCGGCAAAACTGGGCTATCGCCTTGCGGCAGCGGTCTCTAATGACGCCAGCGCGGTAACGCAGCAGGATGGCCGGGCGACAGTCAAACATATGGTGTATGGCGGTCTGGCGATGGGTGAAGAGACGCTCTCAACGCCGTTTGCGGTACTGACGCTCAGCAGCGGCACCTTTGAGGCGCAACAGCTGGATGCCGCACGCAGCGGCGAGACGCACAGCGTGGCATGGCAGGCGCCGGAGATTACCGTCACGCGCACCGCCATCCAACCACGTCAGAGTAACAGCGTCGATCTCGATAAAGCCCGACTGGTGGTCAGCGTCGGACGCGGCATAGGCAGCAAAGAGAATATCTCACTGGCGCAAGCGCTGTGCCAGGCCATTGGCGCAGAACTGGCTTGTTCGCGCCCGGTCGCCGAAAACGAGAAGTGGATGGAGCATGAGCGCTACGTCGGGATCTCGAACCTGATGCTCAAACCGGAACTGTACCTGGCGGTGGGGATCTCCGGGCAGATCCAGCACATGGTGGGGGCGAACGGCGCGCAGACCATTTTTGCCATCAACAAAGACAAAAATGCGCCGATCTTTCAGTATGCGGATTACGGCATTGTCGGCGACGCGCTGAAGATCCTGCCCGCGCTGACGACCGCACTGGCACGCTAATCCATTCAGGCAGGGAGTACGTATGTCCGAAGATATCTTTGATGCCATCATCGTGGGCGCCGGGCTTGCCGGTTCCGTCGCGGCCCTGGTGCTCGCCCGTGAAGGGGCCCAGGTGTTGGTTATCGAGCGCGGAAATTCCGCTGGCGCGAAGAATGTTACCGGTGGGCGCATTTACGCCCACAGCCTGGAGCGCATTATTCCAGGCTTTGCTGAGCAGGCCCCTGTTGAGCGGGTCATCACCCACGAAAAGCTTGCTTTTATGACCGATAACGGGGCGATGACCGTGGACTATCTCAACGGTGAAAAGGCGGGCCCGTCGCAGGTCTCTTATTCGGTGTTGCGCAGTAAATTTGACGCCTGGCTGATGGCGCAGGCGGAAGAAGCTGGCGCGCAGTTGATCACCGGGATCCGCGTGGATAACGTCGTTCAGCGCGATGGCAACGTGGTTGGCGTGGAAGCGGACGGCGACATCATTGAATCCAGGGTGGTCATCCTCGCCGATGGCGTCAACTCCCTGCTGGCAGAAAAATTGGGGATGGCGAAACGCGTTGAGGCGGCGCACGTGGCGGTCGGTGTGAAAGAGCTGATCGAACTGCCGAAGTCGGTGATTGAAGATCGCTTCCAGTTGCAGGGTAACGAAGGGGCGGCCTGTCTGTTCGCCGGATCGCCCACGGATGGCCTGATGGGCGGTGGCTTCCTCTATACCAACGAAAACACCCTGTCACTGGGGCTGGTGTGCGGTCTTCATCACCTGAAAGAGGCGAAAAAATCAGTCCCGCAAATGCTGGAAGATTTCAAGCAGCATCCGGCGGTTGCGCCGCTGATCGCGGGTGGCAAGCTGGTGGAGTACGCCGCGCACGTGGTGCCGGAAGCAGGGATGAACATGCAGCCTGAACTGGTGGGCGACGGCGTGCTGATTGCCGGCGACGCGGCGGGCATGTGTATGAACCTCGGCTTTACGATTCGCGGGATGGATCTCGCGGTGGCGGCTGGCGAAGCGGCGGCGAAAACGGTGCTCTCGGCCATGCAAAGCAACGACTTTAGCCGTCAGGGGCTGGCGGAGTATCGCCAGCATCTCGACAACGGTCCGATGCGCGATATGCGCATGTACCAGCGGCTGCCCGCGTTCCTCGATAACCCGCGCATGTTTACCCGTTATCCGGAAATGGTCGTCGGTATCGCACGCGACCTCTTTACCGTCGACGGCAGTGCGCCGGTGCCGATGCGTAAGAAGATCCTGCACCATGCGAAGAAGGTGGGCTTCATCAACCTGATGAAGGATGGCATTAAAGGAGTGACCGTATTATGACCTCTCCCGTCAACGTGGACGTCAAACTGGGCGTCAACAAATTCAATGTCGATGAAGAGCATCCGCACATCATCATGAAGGCGGTACCGGACAAACAGGTGCTGGAGGTGTTGATCAAGGCCTGTCCGGCCGGGTTATACAAAAAGCAGGATGATGGCAGCGTGCGCTTTGATTACGCCGGATGTCTGGAGTGCGGCACCTGTCGGATCCTGGGACTCGATACGGCGCTGGAGAAGTGGGAATACCCGCGCGGTACCTTCGGTGTGGAGTTCCGTTACGGTTAAACCGGGTGCCGGATGGCGGCTTCGCCTTATCCGGCCTACAGGGGGTTATGTAGGCCTGATAAGCGCAGCGTCATCAGGCATTAAGGTAAATAAAACAGTACAGGTAGACACTCCACTGCCGGATGGCGCCTTCGCCTTATCTGGCCTACGGGGGATTATGTAGGCCTGATAAGCGCAGCGTCATCAGGCATTAAGGTAAATAAAACAGTACAGATAGACACTCCACTGCCGGATGGCGGTTTCGCCTTATCCGGCCTACGGGGGATAAGTAGGCCTGATAAGCGCAGCGTCATCAGGCATTAAGGTAAATAAAACAGTACAGGTAGACACTCCACTGCCGGATGGCGGCTTCGCCTTATCCGGCCTACGGGGGATAAGTAGGCCTGATAAGCGCAGTGCCATCAGGCAGTTAAGCACTAATGCCGAATGTCGGCAAACAGGACATCGCCATGCAACAGCCCAGGAACTTTGATGATATTCAGTTCTCCTCTATTCACCGCAGGATCATGCTGTGGGGAAGCGGTGGCCCGTTTCTGGACGGTTATGTACTGGTGATGATTGGCGTTGCGCTGGAACAGCTCACGCCAGCGCTGAAGCTGGATGCCGACTGGATTGGTTTGCTGGGCGCGGGAACGCTGGCCGGGCTGTTTGTCGGCACTTCTCTGTTTGGTTATATCTCGGATAAAGTAGGGCGGCGCAAAATGTTTCTCATCGATATCATCGCCATCGGGGTGATATCGGTAGCCACCATGTTTGTCTCGTCCCCGGCTGAGCTACTGGTGATGCGGGTGCTGATTGGCGTCGTGATTGGCGCAGATTATCCTATCGCCACCTCGATGATTACCGAGTTTTCCAGCACGCGGCAACGCGCCTTCTCGATCAGTTTTATTGCGGCGATGTGGTACGTCGGCGCGACCTGCGCCGATCTGGTGGGTTACTGGCTGTATGACGTCGAAGGCGGCTGGCGCTGGATGCTCGGGAGCGCGGCGATCCCCTGTCTTTTGATCCTGATCGGTCGCTTTGATTTGCCCGAATCCCCGCGCTGGCTGCTGCGCAAAGGGCGGGTCAAAGAGTGCGAAGCGATGATGATTAAGCTGTTCGGCGAGCCGGTGGCGTTTGATGAAGACACGACGCAGGAGACGCGCTTTTTGCAGCTGTTCAATCGTCGCCACTTTCCGTTTGTGCTGTTTGTCGCGGCGATCTGGACCTGTCAGGTGATCCCCATGTTTGCCATTTACACCTTTGGTCCGCAGATTGTCGGTCTGTTGGGGCTGGGTGCCGGGAAGAGCGCGGCGCTGGGTAACGTAGTGATCAGCCTGTTCTTTATGCTGGGCTGTATCCCGCCGATGTTCTGGCTGAACAGTGCGGGGCGGCGACCGCTGCTGATTGGCAGCTTCGTGATGATGACGCTGGCGCTGGCGGTGCTGGGGCTGATCCCGGAAATGGGCATCTGGCTGGTGGTGACGGCATTCGCGGTGTATGCCTTTTTCTCCGGTGGACCGGGGAATCTACAGTGGCTCTATCCCAATGAACTGTTCCCGACCGATATTCGCGCCTCTGCCGTGGGGGTGATCATGTCGTTGAGCCGCATTGGCACCATTCTCTCCACCTGGGCATTGCCGATCTTCATTACTAAATACGGTATCAGCCAGGTGATGCTGATGGGGGCGGGGATCTCGTTGGTAGGGCTGCTGGTCTCCATTGCCTTTGCGCCAGAAACGCGCGGCCTGACGCTTGCTCAGACCAGTACGATGACGATTCGCAGGAAACCGCTGTCTTAAGGTGAACCTTCAGAGTGTTCTGTATTTGCCCCCAGCGTCAGTCAGTGCGTCTACAGTTAATGGGTATATCACTGAAAATGACTGAAAAGCAGGGAGAACACCATGCAAAAGAAACTGTTGATCGCTTCCATTTTTGCCGCAGCAACCGTCTTCACCGTCGCCGGCTGCTCTTCGAACCAGGCTGTACGTACGACCGATGGCCGAACCATTGTCACCGACGGTAAACCGCAGGTGGATGACGACACGGGCCTGGTCTCCTACAAAAACGCGGAAACTGGCCAGACGGAGCAAATTAACCGCGATCAGGTGAAAAATATGAGCGAGCTGGATAACTAGTTCAGTTTTGTCCATTTGTCTGCTCAATAATATTCACTATTAGCCTGTTGGATTACTGACTACACTCTCTTATAAAACAGAGTGGTAAAATAACAGGCTTATCATGATTCTCATTATTTATGCGCATCCTTATCCGCAGCATTCGCATGCGAATAAACGGATGCTTGAGCAGGCAAGGACGCTGGAAGGCGTCGAGGTTCGTTCGCTCTATCAACTCTATCCTGACTTCAATATCGATATCGCTGCGGAACAAGAGGCGCTCTCTCGCGCTGATCTGATCGTCTGGCAGCACCCCATGCAATGGTACAGCGTTCCCCCCTTACTCAAACTGTGGATGGATAAAGTGCTTTCCCACGGCTGGGCCTATGGTCACGGCGGGACAGCGCTGCGCGGTAAACAGGTGATGTGGGCGGTGACCACCGGCGGCGGCGATAATCACTTCGATATCGGTTCGCACCCAGGCTTTGATGTGCTCTCACAGCCGCTCCAGGCGACGGCAATCTACTGCGGGCTCAACTGGCTTCCACCGTTTGCGATGCACTGTACGTTTATCTGCGATGACGAAACGCTGCAGGCGCAGGCACGTCATTACAAGCAACGACTGATGGAATGGCAGGAGGCGCACAATGGATAGCCATACGCTCATACAGGCGCTGATTTATCTTGGGTCGGCGGCGCTGATCGTGCCGATTGCCGTCCGGCTGGGCTTAGGCTCGGTGCTGGGTTATCTCATCGCGGGCTGCATCATCGGCCCCTGGGGTTTACGTCTGGTAACGGATGCCGAATCTATTCTGCACTTTGCCGAAATCGGCGTGGTGCTGATGCTGTTCGTCATTGGACTGGAACTCGATCCCCAGCGGCTATGGAAACTGCGCGCCTCGGTGTTTGGCGGCGGCGCGCTACAGATGGTGGTCTGCGGCGGCCTGATTGGTCTGTTCTGTATGTTCCTCGGCCTGCGCTGGCAGGTGGCGGAACTGATTGGTATGACGCTGGCGCTCTCCTCCACGGCGATTGCCATGCAGGCGATGAATGAGCGCAACCTGACCGTTTCGCAGATGGGGCGCAGCGCCTTTGCCGTGCTGCTGTTCCAGGATATCGCGGCGATTCCACTGGTGGCGATGATCCCGCTACTGGCAACGAGTGGCGCGTCGACCACGCTCGGGGCGTTCGCGCTGTCGGCACTGAAAGTCGCTGGCGCGCTGGTGCTGGTGGTGCTGTTGGGGCGCTATGTGACCCGTCCGGCGCTGCGTTTCGTTGCGCGTTCTGGCCTGCGCGAAGTGTTCAGCGCCGTGGCGCTTTTTCTGGTTTTTGGCTTCGGGCTGTTGCTTGAAGAAGTGGGACTGTCGATGGCGATGGGGGCGTTCCTGGCTGGCGTATTGCTGGCAAGTTCAGAGTATCGCCACGCGCTGGAAAGCGATATTGAGCCGTTTAAGGGGCTGCTGCTGGGGCTGTTTTTCATCGGCGTCGGCATGTCTATCGATTTCGGGACGTTTATCGATAATCCGCTACGTATCATTATTCTGCTGGTCGGCTTCCTGGTGATTAAAACCGGGGTGCTGTGGCTGATTGCTCGTCCTTTACAGGTGCCGAATAAACAGCGTCGCTGGTTTGCGGTACTGCTCGGGCAGGGCAGTGAGTTCGCGTTTGTGGTCTTTGGTGCGGCGCAGATGGCGAACGTGCTCGATCCGCAATGGGCGAAAGCACTGACGCTGGCGGTCGCGCTGTCGATGGCAGCGACGCCGATTTTCTTGGTCATCCTCACGCGAATGGAGAAATCGGCCGCGGGTGAAGAACGGGAAGCTGATGAAATTGATGAAGAGCAGCCGCGCGTGATTATTGCCGGGTTTGGGCGCTTCGGGCAAATCACCGGCCGTTTGCTGCTCTCCAGCGGCGTGAAGATGGTGGTTCTCGATCACGATCCGGACCACATCGAGACGCTGCGTAAATTCGGCATGAAGGTGTTCTACGGCGATGCAACCCGGATGGATCTGCTGGAGTCCGCCGGGGCATCGAAAGCGGAAGTGTTGATTAACGCCATTGACGATCCGCAAACCAGCCTGGAGTTGACGGAGATGGTAAAAATCCATTTCCCGAACCTGCAAATTATTGCGCGGGCGCGCGATGTTGATCATTACATTCGCCTGCGCCAGGCGGGTGTGGATCAACCGGAACGTGAAACGTTTGAAGGCGCACTTAAAACCGGGCGTCTGGCGCTGGAAAGCCTCGGGCTTGGCCGTTATGAAGCGCGTGAACGCGCTGACCTGTTCCGCCGCTTTAATACGCAAATGGTGGAAGAAATGGCGAAAGGTGAGGACGACGCAATCTCCCGGGCGGCGGTCTATAAACGAACCAGCGCGATGTTGAGCGAAATCATCACCGAGGATCGCGAACATCTGTCGCTCATTCAGCGCCATGGCTGGCAGGGAACCGACGAAGGTAAGCATACTGGAGACGTTGCCGATGAACCGGAAGTTAAACCGTCAACCTGAGTAAAAAATGTGATGTACTGCAAACTTTACTGTTAATTGATTGTTTTTGAACTACTGTAATGCCGGGAGTCCACTGCGAAGTCGTGGACTCGCCAGCAGATCGGAAAATTTTCGTGCTCTTCTTCTGTTCGTTAGTCGACGAAAGATTGCTCTTTCCGTATAGTGGCGACAATTTTTTTTGCTTCCGGGAAATATTCAATGATCAGTCTGATTGCTGCGTTAGCGGTAGATCGCGTTATTGGCATGGAAAACGCCATGCCGTGGAATCTACCTGCTGATCTCGCCTGGTTTAAACGTAATACGTTAAATAAACCTGTCGTTATGGGGCGCCATACCTGGGAATCCATCGGTCGACCGTTGCCGGGACGTAAGAACATCGTCATCAGCAGCCAGCCGGGTACTGACGATCGCGTGCAGTGGGTTAAATCGGTTGATGAAGCGATTGCGGCCTGCGGTGATGCGCCAGAAATTATGGTGATTGGTGGGGGTCGTGTGTACGAGCAGTTCCTGCCAAAAGCGCAGAAACTGTATCTGACGCACATCGATGCGGAAGTGGAAGGGGATACGCATTTCCCGGACTACGAGCCGGATGACTGGGAATCGGTGTTCAGTGAGTTTCACGACGCTGACGGGCAGAACTCACACAGCTATTGTTTCGAAATTCTGGAACGCCGCTAAGTAAGTGATGAGTGCCGGATGGCGACGCTTAGCGTCTTATCCGGCCTACAAACCATCTCGTATACCTGATAAGCGCAGCGCCACCAGGCAAAACAGATCAGGCGTTAACGGCTTCGCCTTCATCCAGATCCATCTGTCGGTTTGACGGCTGAACAAAGTACTGCTTATCTTCCCAGCGCAGGCAGGTTAAATTTCCTCCCCAGCAGCATCCGGTATCCAGCGCATAGATCCCCTCCGGCGTCCCTTTTCCTTCCAGAGAAGCCCAGTGACCAAACGCGATGCTGTAAGCCTCGCTGACGGGCCCAGGAATGGCAAACCACGGTTTCAACGGTGCGGGGGCATCCTCCGGGGACTCTTTGCTGTACATATCCAGTTGCCCGTTCGGGAAGCAGTAACGCATCCGGGTAAAAGCATTGGTGATAAAGCGCAGGCGTGCCAGTCCGGTCAGTTCCGGCGTCCAGTTATTCGGCATGTCGCCATACATGGCATCGAGGAAGAAGGGGTAAGAGTCGCTCGACAGCACCGCTTCGACATCACGTGCGCACTCTTTGGCGGTCTGCAAATCCCACTGCGGCGTGATACCCGCATGCGCCATTACCAGCTTCTTCTCTTCATCTATCTGCAACAGCGGCTGACGGCGCAGCCAGTTGAGCAGTTCGTCCGCGTCCGGTGCTTCCAGCAGCGGGCTCAGACGGTCTTTCGGTTTGTTGCGACTGATACCCGCAAAAACCGCCAGCAGATGCAGATCGTGGTTGCCAAGCACCAGACGAACACAGTCGCCGAGTGATTTCACATAACGCAGCACGTCCAGTGAGCCGGGGCCACGGGCGACCAGATCGCCGGTTAACCACAAGGTATCGTTTTCGGGCGTAAAATTGACTTGTTGCAGCAATGCGATCAGCTCATCGTAGCAACCGTGAACGTCGCCAATAAGGTATGTTGCCATAGTTATTGTTTTAATGAATAAGAGTGGAAACGGCGAGTCGGAAAACCGGAATATCGATGGTAAAGGCGACGCCGTTCTCATCAATCATTTCGTAATGACCCTGCATGGTGCCCAGCGGCGTTTCAATAACGGCACCGCTGGTGTACTGGTACTCTTCGCCAGGTTCAATGTGCGGCTGAACGCCGACCACACCTTCTCCCTGGACTTCGGTTTCTCGGCCATGACCGTTGGTTATCAACCAATAGCGTCCCAGTAGCTGCACGGGCGCTCGCCCCAAATTGCGGATGGTTACGGTGTAGGCAAAAACGTAACGTTCATCATCAGGTGAGGATTGCGCCTCAATATAGACGCTCTGGACCTGAATACACACTCGGGGCGAATTGATCATGCTTAACTCTCCTTCGATGGCGCGTTTTCTGACAGATAGTTCGCCATCTGGCAGTACTGCGCGACAGAGATATTTTCCGCTCGCATTGCCGGGTCAATACCCAGTTCCGTTAAGACCTCAACGCTGAACAAATTGCCGAGGCTATTACGAATCGTTTTACGGCGCTGGTTGAACGCTTCTGTGGTGATGCGGCTCAACAGGCGAATATCTTTTACCGGATAGGGCATCGTGGTGTGCGGTACCAGTCGCACCACGGCGGAATCCACTTTTGGCGGCGGTGTGAAAGCGGATGGCGGCACTTCAAGCACCGGGATCACGTTGCAATAATATTGCGCCATCACGCTTAAGCGACCATACGCCTTACGGTTTGGTCCTGCAACCAGACGATTCACCACTTCTTTCTGCAACATAAAGTGCATATCGGCTATGGCATCAGTATAGCTAAACAGGTGGAACATCAGCGGCGTAGAGATGTTATAGGGCAGGTTGCCGAACACGCGCAGCGGTTGTCCCATCTTTTCAGACAATTCGCCAAAATTCATGGTCATGGCGTCCTGCTGATAGATAGTCAGCTTGGGTCCCAGGAAAGGATGTGTTTGCAGACGAGCGGCCAGATCGCGGTCAAGTTCAATGACCGTCAGCGCATCCAGACGTTCGCCAACCGGCTCCGTCAGCGCAGCCAGACCGGGGCCGATTTCGACCATCGCCTGACCTTTTTGCGGGTTAATGGCGGAGACAATACTGTCGATCACAAACCGATCGTTGAGGAAGTTTTGCCCGAAGCGTTTACGGGCTAAGTGGCCCTGATGGACTCGATTATTCATTGGGTATTAACAATCATTTTGATGGCGAGATTAAGCGCCGTAATAAAACTGCCGACATCAGCTTCACCCCGACCCGCCAGTTCAAGCGCGGTGCCGTGATCAACCGAGGTACGAATAAAGGGCAGGCCCAACGTGATATTCACGCCGCGACCAAATCCCTGGTATTTTAGCACGGGGAGGCCCTGATCGTGGTACATTGCCAGCACAGCATCGGCATGTTGCAGATATTTAGCCTGAAACAGTGTGTCAGCGGGTAGCGGACCCATCAATTTCATCCCCTGGGCGCGTAGCGCGTCAAGCACCGGAATGATTGTGTCATTCTCCTCGCTGCCCATATGCCCCCCTTCACCGGCATGTGGGTTCAGACCACAGACCAGCACGCGCGGATCGTCCACACCAAATTTGGTGCGCAGATCGTGATGCAAAATGCCAATCACTTCATGCAGCAGCGCGGGGGTAATGGCGTCAGCGACGTCGCGCAGCGGCAGGTGGGTGGTCGCCAGCGCCACGCGTAACTCTTCGGTCGCCAGCATCATCACGACTTTTTTCGCTTGCGAACGCTCTTCAAAAAACTCGGTGTGACCGGTGAAAGGCACGCCCGCGTCGTTGATAACGCCTTTATGCACGGGACCCGTAATCAGCGCGGCAAATTCACCTTGCAAACAGCCGTCACAGGCGCGGGCCAACGTCTGCACCACATACTCGCCATTCTCCACGACTAACAGCCCAGGAACGACAGGCGCACGAAGTGCGACGGGTAACAGCATAAGCGTGCCGGCAGCCTGCGGTTTGGCAGGGTTTTGTGGGGAGTAGGGGTGTAGCGTGAGGGGAAGACCGAGCATTGCCGCCCGGTCGGCCAGTACCGTGGCATCGGCGCAAACCACCAGTTCAACGGGCCAGTCGCGCTGGGCAAGTTGAACGACAAGATCCGGACCAATCCCGGCGGGCTCGCCGGGAGTGATCACAACACGTTGAGCAACCGTCATTAATTGCTCAGGATTTTAACGTAAGCGCTGGCACGCTGTTCCTGCATCCAGGTTGCGGCTTCTTCCGAGAACTTCCTGTTCATCAGCATACGGTAAGCACGATCTTTCTGCGCGGCGTCGGTTTTATCAACGTTACGCGTATCCAGCAGTTCGATCAGGTGCCAACCGAAAGAGGAGTGCACCGGTGCGCTCATCTGGCCTTTGTTCATGCGGGTTAACGCATCGCGGAATGCCGGATCGAAAATGTCCGCAGCAGCCCAGCCCAGATCGCCGCCCTGGTTAGCCGAGCCCGGATCCTGAGAGAACTCTTTCGCTGCGGCAGCAAAGGTGGTTTTACCGCTCTTGATATCCGCTGCGATCTGCTCAAGCTTCAGACGCGCCTGCTGGTCGGTCATGATAGGCGACGGCTTCAGCAGAATATGACGAGCGTGAACTTCGGTCACGGAGATGCTCTGGCTCTGGCCGCGCATATCGTTCACTTTCAGGATATGGAAACCGACACCGGAACGAATCGGGCCAATAATATCGCCTTTCTTCGCGGTGCTCAGCGCCTGGGCAAAAATGCCCGGCAGTTCCTGAATACGACCCCAACCCATCTGGCCGCCTTTCAGCGCCTGCTGGTCAGCAGAATAGGTGATCGCCAGTTTGCCGAAGTCGCTGCCGTTACGGGCTTGCTCAACAATGGAACGCGCCTGGGATTCTGCGTCGTTCACCTGGTCAGACGTTGGGTTTTCCGGCAGCGGGATCAGGATGTGGCTCAGGTTCAGCTCCGTGCTGGCATCATTTTGATTGCCAACCTGTTGCGCCAGCGCATCGACTTCCTGCGGCAGGATCGTTACGCGGCGGCGCACTTCGTTGTTACGCACTTCAGAGATGAGCATCTCTTTACGGATCTGATTACGATAGGTTGAGTAGCTCAGACCATCATAAGCCAGACGGCTGCGCATCTGATCCAGCGTCATGTTGTTCTGTTTAGCGATATTGGCAATCGCCTGATCAAGCTGTTCGTCAGAGATTTTTACGCCCATCTTCTGACCCATCTGCAGGACAATCTGATCCATGATCAGACGTTCCAGGATCTGATGACGCAGCGTAGCGTCGTCCGGAAGTTGTTGACCTGCCTGGTTGGCGTTCAGTTTGACAGACTGCATCAGGCCATCAACGTCGCTTTCCAGTACGACACCGTTATTTACGACGGCTGCGACTTTATCGACTACCTGCGGGGCAGCGAAACTGGTATTCGCGATCATGGCGATACCGAGAAGCAGCGTTTTCCAGTTCTTCATACTTTTTCCATTTCAATTAACCGCACTGCGGATTACGTGGTAAATCAATCAGATCACAAAGAGTTTTGATATGGCAAAATGTTGGAACGCAACATCTCGCTCGTGCCGAGACCGTAGTTGGAGCTCAGGCCGCGAAGTTCGATGTTAAAGCCAATCACGTTGTCATATACCGCGTGTTCTTTATCGCTATCCCAACCGTTCAGCTTACGCTCGTAACCGACGCGAATTGCATAACAGCAGGAGTTGTACTGCACACCTAACATTTGGTCGGCAGGTTTATTCACATTCGTATCAAAATAATAAGCGCCGACAATGGACCAGCGATCAGCAATCGGCCAACTGGCAACGGTACCGATCTGGCTGATCCCGTTTTTGTACTGTTCTGCCGTGGAATATCGTGCTGGCAATGTCGCCTGAATATACTCCGGACTGGCGTAACGGTAGTTCAACTGGACCAGACGGTCTTCATCGCGACGGTATTCAAGACTGGAGCTGCTGGTGGCGACGCTGTCCAGACGAGTGTCGTACTGAATGCCGCCGCGCAGACCCCAGCGTTCCGAAATACGCCAGTAGGTGTCACCTGCCCATACTAATGAACCTGTCTGGTTATCGTTCTCCCATTGGATATTGTCATCGCCGGTGCGAGACTCCGTGAAATAGTAGATTTGACCAACAGAAACGTTAAAACGTTCAACGGCAGCGTCATCATAAACGCGAGATGTGACGCCGGTCGTGACCTGGTTAGCGGAAGCAATGCGGTCCAGACCGCCATAGCTGCGGTCACGGAACAGGCCAGTATAGTCAGATTGCAGCAGGGAAGAGTCGTAGTTGTAAATGCCGCTCTGGTCACGATACGGCACGTACAGGTACTGCGCACGCGGCTCCAGCGTCTGGGTGTAACCCGGCGCGAGCATATTCATATCCCGTTCAAAGACCATCTTACCGTCGACTTTAAACTGCGGCATCACGCGGTTGGCGGAATCATCAAGATCTGTCGCATAGTTGGCGTTATACCATTTCAGATTGGTCTGCTGATAGTGGGTCGCCAGCAGTTTCGCTTCGGTGTTGATGCTGCCCCACTGGTTTGACAGCGGCAGGTTGATGGTCGGCTCCAGGTGCAGACGCGTTGCTTCCGGCATGTTGTCATTGGTATTCACAAAATGCACGGCCTGACCGTAAATGCGGGTATCAAACGGACCCAGATCGTTCTGGTAGAAGTTGACGTCTAACTGCGGCTGCGCGGAATAGCTTTTGCTGTTTGCCGTATCGAACACCTGGAACTGCTTGGTAGAGACCGTCGCATCAAAGTTCTGCACCGCGTAGCCCACGCTGAATTTCTGCGTGGCGTAACCGTCGGTACTGGAACCGTACTTGTTATCGAAATCGTTAAAGTAGCTAGGGTCGCTCACCTTGGTGTAGTTGACGTTGAAGCGCCACACCTGGTCCATCACGCCTGAATGCTGCCAGTAAAACAACCAGCGGCGTGAATTGTCATCTTTCGGATGCTCATCGCTGTAGACGCGGTCGGAATTGAGATAGTCGAACTCCATCAGGCCAGCGCCCGCCTGACTCAGGTAACGGAATTCGTTCTCCCACATCACCCCGCCACGACGGTGCATATAGTGCGGCGTCAGGGTCGCATCCATGTTTGGCGCGATGTTCCAGTAATACGGCAGATAGAACTCAAAATAGTTCTTCGACGAATACTTGGCGTTGGGGATCAGGAAACCGGAGCGGCGTTTATCCCCCACCGGCAACTGCAAATACGGACTGTAAAAAACAGGAACCGGACCCAGCTTAAAGCGGGCGTTCCAGATTTCCGCGACCTGCTCTTCGCGGTCGTGAATCACTTCGCTACCGACGACGCTCCAGGTATCAGAACCCGGCAGACAGGAGGTGAAGGTCCCGTTCTCAAGAATGGTATAGCGGTTCTCGCCGCGCTGTTTCATCAGGTCGGCTTTACCACGCCCCTGACGGCCCACCATCTGGTAGTCACCTTCCCAGACGTTGGTATCTTTGGTGTTCAGGTTCGCCCAACCCTTCGGTCCTTTCAGGATAACCTGGTTGTCATCGTAATGGACGTTGCCGAGCGCATCGACGGTACGCACGGGCTCAGGCTGACCCTGAGCCTCTTTCTGATGAAGCTGTACCTCATCGGCCTGCAGTCGACTGTTACCCTGCATGATGTCCACATTACCGGTAAACACCGCGTCATCGGGATAATTCCCTTTCGCGTGATCGGCATTAATTGTGACGGGGAGTTCATTTGTCTCGCCCTGCACCAGAGGACGGTCATAGCTTGGCACGCCTAACATACACTGTGAGGCGAGACTGGCTGCCAGACCCTGTTGACTGTAAAGGGCTGTGGCAATCATGGTGGCCAGGAGGGTGGGAATACGTTTTTTCATACGTTGTATTTTATTGTTCCATCATCAGTAGCGTCGCGCGTGACAAACCGCCACAGCCTAACTTACTCATGTTCGTAGCGCTAGTGTTAATCCTGCCGCTATAGCGTCTGTGGTGTTAGTCACGGCTGTGAATGACAGGTATGATAATGCAAATTATAGGCGATGTCCCACAATTGACCGTAGCCGGAAGATCGTAAAAAGCCGCTTGTTTTGTGGGACCTGGCCTCACCGGGAGTGAGACAAATTGGGGAGTCTATGCAGTACTGGGGAAAAATAATTGGCGTGGCCATGGCTCTGCTCATGGGCGGCGGCTTTTGGGGCGTGGTTCTGGGGCTGTTGATCGGCCACATGTTCGATAAGGCCCGCAGCCGAAAAATGGCGTGGTTTGCCAACCAGCGTGAGCGTCAGGCGCTGTTTTTTGCCACCACCTTTGAGGTGATGGGGCACTTAACCAAATCGAAAGGGCGCGTCACTGAAGCAGATATTCATGTCGCTAATGTACTGATGGATCGGATGAATTTGCACGGTGAATCGCGATCGGCTGCGCAAAATGCGTTCCGCATCGGAAAATCAGATAATTACCCGCTACGCGAAAAAATGCGCCAGTTTCGTAGCGTCTGTTTTGGCCGTTTCGATCTGATTCGTATGTTTCTCGAAATTCAGATTCAGGCGGCGTTTGCCGACGGATCGCTGCATCCCAACGAGCGTGAAGTGCTGTATGTGATTGCCGAAGAGCTGGGCATTTCCCGTACTCAGTTCGATCAGTTCCTGCGTATGATGCAGGGTGGCGCGCAGTTTGGCGGCGGCTATCAGCAGCAGTCCGGCGGCGGTGGCTGGCAGCAGGCGCAGCGTGGCCCGACGCTGGAAGACGCCTGCAACGTACTGGGGGTTAAACCCACTGACGATGCGACCACCATCAAACGCGCTTACCGTAAGCAGATGAGCGAGCACCATCCGGATAAGCTGGTGGCGAAAGGTCTGCCGCCCGAAATGATGGAGATGGCGAAGCAAAAAGCGCAGGAAATTCAGAAGGCTTACGAGCTGATCAAAGAACAGAAAGGCTTTAAATAATGGTTTTGCCGGATGGCGACGCAACGCGTCTTATCCGGCCTACAAAGCCCAAACGTAGACCTGATAAGCGTAGCGCCATCAGGCATTATTGTTAAAAATCTGCCGGCGCTTTAAACGTCATGCTATTGCCGTACGCGGGGTGGGTGATGGTCAGCATCTCGGCATGCAGTTGCAGTCGGGGGGCCATCGCCAGCGCGTCGGGTGGCGCATAAAAGCGGTCACCGAGAATCGGATGACCTAGCGCCAGCATATGGACGCGCAGTTGATGCGAACGTCCGGTGATGGGCTTCAACACGACTCGCGCAGTGTTATCTGCCGCAAACTCCACCACTTCATATTCGGTCTGCGCCGCTTTACCGGTTTCATAACACACTTTCTGCTTCGGGCGATTCGGCCAGTCGCAGATCAGCGGTAAATCCACCAGCCCCTCTGCGGGCGCGGGATGTCCCCATACCCGCGCCACATACTGTTTTTTCGGCTCACGCTCGCGAAACTGACGCTTCAACTCCCGCTCTGCCGCTTTGGTGAGGGCTACTACAATCACGCCGCTGGTCGCCATATCCAGACGATGCACAGATTCTGCCTGCGGATAGTCGCGTTGAATACGCGTCATCACGCTGTCTTTATGTTCCTCAAGACGCCCCGGCACAGATAACAGGCCGCTCGGCTTGTTGACTACCATTATGTGCTCATCCTGATACAGGATCACCAGCCAGGGATCCTGTGGCGGATTGTAGTTTTCCATCCCCATTTTCGGCTCCGTTACTGATGCGTGACGACGATGAGACGCAGTGAATCCAGACGCCATCCCGCCTGATCGAGGCTTTCCAGCACCTGCTGACGGTTGCTTTCAATTGCCGCAAGTTCGTCATCACGTATGTTCGGGTTGACGGCGCGCAGCGCTTCCAGGCGCGACAGTTCGCCAGACAGTTTTTCATCCGCTTCATTACGCGCGGCGTCAATCAGGGCGCGGGCAGACTTCTCAACCTGCGCCTCACCCAGTTGCAGAATCGCATGTACATCCTGTTGCACCGCGTTGACCAGCTTGCTGCCGGTGTGGCGGTTAACGGCGCTCAGCTGACGGTTGAAGGTTTCAAACTCTACCTGCGCGGCGAGGTTATTGCCGTTTTTATCCAGCAGCATGCGTACCGGCGTTGGCGGCAGGAAGCGGTTAAGCTGAAGCTGTTTCGGCGCCTGCGCCTCAACGACATAGACCAGTTCCAGCAGCAGCGTTCCAACCGGCAAGGCTTTGTTCTTCAGCAACGAAATGGTGCTGCTGCCAGTATCGCCGGAGAGGATGAGGTCCAGACCGTTACGAATCAGCGGGTGTTCCCAGGTAATAAACTGGGCATCTTCACGCGACAGCGCCACGTCACGCTCAAAGGTAATGGTGCAGCCGTCTTCCGGCAGGCCCGGAAAATCCGGGACCAGCATGTGATCGGACGGGGTCAGCACAATCAGGTTTTCACCGCGATCGTCCTGATTAATCCCCACGATATCAAACAGGTTCATGGCAAAGGCGATAAGGTTAGTGTCATCATCCTGCTCTTCGATGCTTTCAGCCAGTTGTTGCGCCTTTTCGCCGCCGTTGGAATGGATCTCCAGCAGGCGGTCACGGCCCTGCTCCAGTTGTAACTTCAGCGCTTCATGCTGTTCGCGACAGGTTTTGAGCAGTTCATCAAAGCCGTCGGTCTCTTCGGGCGCCGCCAGATAGTTGATCAGGTTGCTGTAGACCATGTCATAGATGGCGCGACCGGTCGGGCAGGTGTGTTCGAACGCGTCCAGACCTTCGTGATACCAGCGAACCAGCACCGACTGGGCGGTTTTCTCTAAGTATGGGACATGGATTTGGATATCGTGCGCCTGGCCGATACGGTCGAGGCGGCCAATACGCTGCTCCAGCAGGTCCGGGTTAAACGGCAGGTCGAACATCACCAGGTTGCTGGCAAACTGGAAGTTACGTCCTTCTGAGCCAATTTCTGAGCACAACAGCACCTGCGCGCCGCTGTCCTCTTCGCCAAACCAGGCGGCGGCGCGGTCGCGTTCGATAATTGACATACCTTCGTGGAAGACGGCGGCGCGGATACCTTCACGTTCGCGCAGCACTTGTTCCAGTTGCAGGGCGGTTGTCGCCTTCGCGCAGATCACCAGCACTTTCTGCGAGCGATGGCTGGTCAGGTAGCCCATCAGCCACTCAACGCGCGGGTCGAAGTTCCACCAGGTGCCGGTATCGCCTTCAAATTCCTGATAAATTTGTTCCGGATAGAGCATATCGCGCGCTCTGTCCTCGGCGTTTTTGCGGGCCCCCATGATGCCGGACACTTTAATAGCAGTCTGATACTGCGTCGGCAGCGGCAGCTTAATGGTGTGCAGTTCGCGTTTCGGGAAGCCTTTCACACCGTTACGGGTGTTACGGAACAGCACGCGGCTGGTGCCGTGGCGGTCCATCAGCATGGAGACCAGTTCCTGACGCGCGTTCTGCGCACCGTCACGGTCGCTATTGGCGGTTTGCAGCAGCGGCTCTATATCCTGCTCGCCGATCAGTTCACCCAGCATGTTGAGCTCTTCATTGCTGAGTTTGTTACCAGCCAGCAGCATAGCGACGGCGTCGGCCACCGGACGATAGTTTTTCTGCTCTTCAACAAATTGTTCGAAATCGTGGAAGCGGTTGGGATCCAGCAGGCGCAGACGCGCAAAGTGGCTTTCCATACCCAGTTGTTCCGGGGTGGCGGTCAGCAAGAGTACGCCTGGCACACGTTCCGCCAGTTGTTCAATCGCCAGATACTCGCGGCTCGGTGCCTCTTCGCTCCAGACAAGGTGGTGGGCTTCATCGACAACCAGCAGATCCCACTCGGCATCACACAGATGTTCCAGCCGCTGTTTGTTGCGGCGGGCGAAATCCAGTGAACAGATAACCAGCTGTTCGGTTTCAAACGGGTTCAGCGCATCGTGCTGTGCTTCGGCGTAGCGTTCGTCGTCAAACAGGGCGAAACGCAGGTTAAAACGGCGCAGCATTTCGACCAGCCACTGATGTTGTAAAGTTTCCGGCACAATGACCAGCACGCGTTCTGCCGCGCCGGACAGCAGTTGTTGGTGCAGGATCATCCCGGCTTCAATGGTTTTCCCCAGACCCACTTCATCCGCCAACAGCACGCGCGGCGCATGACGACGCCCCACGTCGTGGGCGATGTTTAACTGGTGAGGGATCAGACTGGTGCGCTGTCCGCGCAGACCGCTCCACGGCATACGGTACTGTTCACTCTGAAATTTACGCGCGCGATAGCGCAGCGCAAACCGGTCCATGCGGTCAATCTGACCGGCAAACAGACGATCCTGTGGTTTACTGAACGCCAGTTTACTGTCGAGCAGAACTTCACGCAGCGTCACGCCGGTTTCTTCGGTATCAAGACGGGTACCAATGTAGGCAAGCAAACCGCTTTCTTCTTTTACTTCATCGATTTGCAGTTGCCAGCCTTCATGGCTGGTAATGGTATCGCCAGGGTTGAACATCACGCGGGTCACGGGGGAGTCGCTACGCGCATACAGACGGTTTTCACCAGTGGAGGGGAAAAGTAAAGTGACGGTGCGCGCATCCATTGCGACGACGGTTCCAAGTCCCAGTTCGCTTTCTGTATCGCTGATCCAGCGTTGACCAAGTGTAAAAGGCATATTTGTTCGGCTCTATTTCTTTAATTGCAGGCAATAATCACCCTCTGCCAGGGAGATGCTATGGCAGAACGGTAAATTGGGTCCAGGAATGGAAAGGGCGCTATGGTAATGGATGGCGATGGATTCGTCACGCGTCAAAATAACCCTAATTGGCCTGTCAGTAGTGTAGCAAAGTTATCATCAATGAAGGGAAGAATTCCTTCCGCGACGGGCTGAAGCTGACGCGTCAGATAGTGTTCGTAATCCAGCGGCGAGTGTTGATAATCCTTTGGCTCCGGGCCGTTCAGGGTCCAGACATACTGGATAGTGCCGCGGTTCTGGTACTGCGCCGGACGTCCCCGCTTCAGGTTTTCTTCGTCAGCCAGTCTGGCGGCGCGCACGTGCGGTGGGACGTTGCGCTGGTACTCGCTCAACGGTCGACGCAGGCGCTTGCGATAGACCAGGCGATCGTCCAGTTCACCTGCCATCAGTCGATCAATGGTGTCGCGAACGTAATCCTGATACGGTTCATTACGAAAAATACGCAGATACAACTCCTGCTGGAACTGTTGCGCCAGCGGCGTCCAGTCGGTGCGCACGGTTTCCAGACCTTTAAACACCATCCGCTGGCGCTCTCCTTCCTGAATCAGGCCCGCATAGCGTTTTTTGCTGCCGGTATCCGCCCCGCGGATGGTGGGCATCAGAAAGCGGCAGAAATGCGTTTCATATTCCAGTTCCAGCGCGCTGGTGAGATTTTTCTCTTGTAGCGACTGCGTCCACCAGGCGTTGACGTGTTCCACCAGCGCACGGCCAATTTTCGCCGCTTCCTCTTCCGTGTGGGCGCGTTTCAGCCAGACGAAGGTGGAGTCGGTATCACCATAAATCACGTCATACCCCTGGGCTTCAATGAGCGTTTTGGTCTGGCGCATGATCGCGTGACCGCGCATGGTGATCGACGAGGCCAGGCGGGGATCGAAGAAGCGGCAGGCCGTCGTGCCGAGCACACCGTAAAAGGCATTCATGATGATCTTCAGCGCCTGAGAAAGCGGTTTGTTGCCGTGCCGCTTGGCGTCGTCGCGACCGTGCCAGATATTCGTCACGATCTCCGGCAAGCAGTGTTTTTCCCGCGAGAACCAGGCGTCGAGGAACCCTTCGGTGCTGTGTTCGGGATCCGGGTGCGCCATCCCTTCCACCAGACCGACGGGGTCTATCAAAAAGGTGCGAATGATCGAGGGGTACAGGCTTTTGTAATCCAGCACCAGCACGGAATCATACAAACCGGGACGTGAATCCATCACGTAACCGCCGGGGCTGGCGTGAGGCGGAATTTCACCGAGGTTCGGCGCGACGTACCCGGCACGGTGCATACGCGGAAAATAGAGATGGCCGAAGGCGGCGACCGAACCACCGTGGCGATCGACAGGTAATCCGTTGACCGTGGAACGCTCTAACAGGAACGGTACGATCTCGGTTTTATGAAAGACTCGCGTTACCAGCTCACAATCTTTCAGGTTATACATGGCAAGCGCGGGTTTATCCTCGGCAAAACGCCTGTCGATTTCATCCATGCGATCCCACGGATTATCGATCGATTTGCCTTCCCCAAGCAGCTCCTGCGAAACGGTCTCCAGCGAAAATGACGAGAAATTCCAGAAGGCAGACTTCAGCGCCTCAATGCCGTCAATAATCAGCCGACCTTTGGCCTGGGCGAAAAAAACGCCATTTTTAAAACCGTGTTCACGCCATTCGAGTTCGCTGTTATCGCGGCCAAAACGCAGCGGGATACGGTAGCGCTCAGCATGTTTTTGCAACACGCGCAGGTCGAACTGCACCAGATTCCAGCCAATGATGAGGTCGGGATCGTGGCGGGCAATCCACTCGTTCAGCTTTTCCAGCAGTTGCGGGCGACTGTTGACGTACTCAAGCTGGAAGTCGAGCGTCGACGCCTCGCCATTTTCGGGGCCGAGCATATAGACAACGCGCTGTCCGCAGCCTTCCAGTCCAATGCAGTACAACTCGCCGTGGCGGGTGGTCTCAATATCCAGAGAAAGCCACTTGAGCGGCGGGCGATAATCGGGATGGGGTTTTAATCGCGCATTAATGATGGCACCGTTGCGTGTCTCACCTTCGACCCACACCGGCGAGGTGATAAAGCGTTCCATCAGATAGCGTTCCGGCGGGCGGACATCGCCTTCATAAACCGTCACGCCGTTCTCACGCAACAGCTTTTCCAGACGCATCAACTGGCGATGCGAGCGACAGTAAAGACCCGAAACCGGCTGACGATGAAAATCTTTAAGATTAAGCGGCGTCAGGCGGTAGCCATTTTCAGCACTCAATAACGACGTGACGCGGGCGGTATGTGCGGTGGGGATAAACGCAACGGATTCCTGTGGCGCAAGCGTGACCTGCAAAGGCCCGCTGTCTGTTGCCAGCCAGAAGGTGACTTCTGTTCCCTGCGACGTATCCCGCCAGTGCCGGGTTAAGATAAAACCTGACTGCGCCACGCTGTGTATCCATCAAAAAAACCAGGCATGATTATAGCCTGGTTTACTCAGGGATACTGTTATTTTGTACAGGCGTGTGCCGCAGGATGAGGTATCCACTGTAGTAAAAGGATTCACGAAGTAAAAAACGCGCTTGCGCCAGCCAGGTTTGGTAACGGGTTGATGAGGTGGGGGATGACCAACTCTCAATGCCATCATCTTCGGCGAGCGTTTTCAGGCGCCGCATATGCAGTGGATCGCTCACCAATAGCGCGGTATGCCACCGCTGGCGCAGCAGGATTTGCTTCGCATAGCGGATATTTTCGCGAGTGATCGTAGAGTGCTCTTCAATAAAAATCGCCCTGGCAGGAACGCCTTTTCCCAGTACATATTGTCGGGCAATCGCCGCATCGGAAGCGGATGCCCCGGCGCTGTAACCTCCGGTTAGCACCAGCGCGCGTACCAGACCCTGCTGATAAAGCCAAATGGCGTGATCCAGCCTGGCTTCAAAGACCGGTGACGGTCGCCCTCCATCGACGCCAGCGCCTGCAACAATTGCGCAGTCCGTCGGTCGCGTCTCATCTTCCAGACTGAACTGATAAATAGCGACCGCGTTCCAGGTAAACACGGCAGCGATAACGACGATGAGGAATGTGGCGACTCTGACGATGTGTTGAATATCCCAGCTCCAGTGAGGGGAGTGCTAAGCGCATTCGCGGAATAGATTCCCTTCGTCGTTCAAGCCGCATTTTTGTTGGCTTCTTCTGTTCACCCCAGTCACATCATATTATCTATGCTTCTGGGGATTCATGGAAAAGCCATCGCAATGCGACTCGAAATCCATTGGGTATGGAGCCTGATAATAAGGGAAAGCGCAACGGTCTGACGAGCGCTTATTGCATGTTACTGCCCGTAATAGGCTTTAGCCCCGTGTTTGCGCAGATAATGCTTGTCCAGCAGCGTTTGCTGCATATCCGGTAACTGTGGCGCGAGCTGGCGGCAGAAAATGCCCATATAGGCGACCTCTTCTAAGACGATGGCGTTATGCACGGCGTCTTCGGCATTTTTCCCCCACGCGAAGGGGCCGTGTGAATGCACCAGCACCCCTGGCATCTGCGCGGCGTCGATGCCCTGTTTTGCAAAGGTTTCGACAATTACGTTGCCGGTTTCCCACTCATACTCGCCGTTGATTTCGCTGTCGGTCATTTTGCGGGTGCAGGGAATCGCGCCATAGAAATAGTCGGCGTGCGTGGTCCCCGTTGCCGGAATGGGCTGTCCGGCCTGCGCCCAGATGGTCGCGTGGCGCGAATGGGTATGCACAATACCGCCAATAGTGGGAAAAGCCTGGTACAGCAGACGGTGCGTCGGCGTATCGGACGACGGCTTTTTCTTACCTTCAACCACTTCCCCTGTCGCGATGCTGACAACCACCATATCTTCTGCGGTCATTACGCTGTAATCGACGCCGGAAGGTTTGATCACAAAGACGCCGCGCTCGCGATCGACCGCGCTGACGTTCCCCCAGGTGAGGGTGACCAGGTTGTGCGTTGGCAGCGCCAGATTCGCTTCCAGCACCTGACGTTTGAGATTTTCTAGCATGTTTTTCTCCCTGCCTGATGACGGCGTAAACGCCTTTTCAGGCCTACGCAGAGAGGTAGACCTGATAAGCAAAGCGCCATCAGGCAACCATTCGCTTAACGTTTAAAGCCGTAATACACTTCGTTCCAGCGCAGCGCGTCCTTGAAGGCGGGCAGGCGCGTATCGTTATCAATCACGGTGATTTCGATATCGTGCATTTCGGCGAACTGACGCATGTCGTTCAGATCCAGCGCATGACTGAAGACGGTATGGTGCGCACCGCCGGCCAGGATCCATGCTTCAGACGCGGTCGGTAGATCCGGCTGCGCTTTCCACAGTGCGTTCGCGACGGGCAGTTTTGGCAGCGCGTGCGGGGTCTTCACGGTGTCGATGCCGTTGACCAGCAGACGGTAGCGATCGCCGAGGTCGATCAGGCTGGCAACGATCGCCGGACCGGTTTGGGTGTTGAAGATCAGGCGAGCAGGGGCGTCTTTACCGCCAATGCCGAGATGCTGGACGTCGAGGATCGGTTTGTCTTCCACGGCGATGGTCGGGCAGACTTCCAGCATATGGGAGCCGAGTACCAGATCGTTGCCTTTTTCGAAGTGATAGGTGTAATCCTCCATAAAAGAGGTGCCGCCCTGCAGACCGGTTGACATCACTTTCATGATGCGAAGCAGAGCGGCAGTTTTCCAGTCGCCTTCGCCGGCAAAGCCATAGCCTTGCTGCATCAGACGCTGTACGGCCAGACCCGGAAGCTGTTTCAGACCGTGTAAATCTTCAAAGGTGGTGGTGAACGCGTGGAAGCCACCCTGTTCCAGAAAGCGCTTCATACCCAACTCGATCCGCGCTGCTTCCAGCACGTTCTGGCGTTTTTCGCCGTGAACCTGAGTGGCGGCGGTCAGGGTATAGCTGCTTTCGTATTCATCAATCAGGGCGTTGATGTCACCATCGCTGATGGAATTGACCACCTGCACCAGATCGCCGACCGCCCAGGTGTTAACCGAGAAGCCGAACTTGATCTGCGCGGCGACTTTATCGCCATCGGTGACCGCCACTTCACGCATGTTATCGCCAAAGCGGCACACTTTCAGATGACGGGTATCCTGTTTCGATACCGCATGGCGCATCCAGGAACCGATGCGCTGCTGCGCCTGTGGGTCCTGCCAGTGACCGGTTACGACCGCGTGCTGTTGACGCATACGCGCGCCGATGAAGCCAAACTCACGACCGCCGTGCGCGGTCTGGTTCAGGTTCATAAAGTCCATATCGATACTGTCCCACGGCAGGGCGGCATTGAACTGGGTGTGGAATTGCAGCAGAGGTTTGTTGAGCGTCGTCAGGCCGTTGATCCACATTTTGGCCGGAGAGAAGGTATGCAACCAGACCACCAGACCCGCACAGCGTTCGTCATAGTTTGCGTCACGGCAAATGGCGGTGATCTCATCCGGTGTGGTCCCCAGCGGTTTTAACACCAGCTTGCAGGGCAGTTTGGCTTCGGTATTCAGCGCCTTGACGACGTGCTCAGCGTGCTGAGTCACCTGACGCAGCGTCTCAGGGCCGTACAAGTGCTGGCTGCCAATTACAAACCACACTTCATAGTTATCAAAAATAGTCATTGTCGTGTCCTTAGTGAGTCAGGGTTGCCTGGTCAGCCGGCGCAGTATTTACCGGGGTGGCAGTCGGAAGATAATGTTGTTCAGCGCTTACCGCCCACTGCTGGTAGCGACGATAGAGCTGTTCGAAACGTTGCGCCTGTTCGGGGCGAGGTTGCAGTGTGTTTTCCACTGCGCTGGCCATTTTCCGCTGGGCCGCAGGAATATCGGCATACACGTTGGCCGCCACGGCGGCGAAGATGGCTGCACCGAGTGCACAGCACTGATCGGAGGCGACGATTTGTAGCGGACGGTTCAGCACATCGCAGCAGGCCTGCATAATGACTTTGTTTTTCCGGGCGATGCCGCCCAGCGCCATCACGTTGTTGACCGCAATGCCTTGTTCGGTAAAGCATTCCATAATGGCCCGCGCGCCAAAGGCGGTCGCCGCGATCAGCCCGCCAAACATCGCCGGGGCGTCTGTGGCCAGATTCAGATCGGTCATCACCCCTTTCAGACGCTGGTTTGCGTTCGGCGTACGGCGACCGTTAAACCAGTCAAGCACCACCGGCAGGTGATCCAGCGACGGGTTCTTCGCCCAGGCTTCGGTTAATGCCGGCAGCAGTTGCTTCTGACTGGCGTTAATCTGCGCTTTCAGTTCCGGGTGCTGCGCGGCGAGTTGCTCCAGCGGCCAGCCGAGAATGCGGCCAAACCATGCATAGATATCGCCAAAGGCAGATTGCCCCGCCTCCAGACCGATGAAACCGGGCACCACGCTGCCGTCGACTTGCCCGCAAATGCCTTTCACGGCGCGCTCGCCGACGCTTTGTTTATCCGCAATCAGGATGTCGCAGGTTGAGGTACCAATCACTTTCACCAGCGCGTTGGGCTGCGCACCCGCGCCGACGGCACCCATGTGGCAGTCGAACGCGCCACCGGAGATGACGACATTTTCCGGCAGACCGAGGCGCTGCGCCCACTCGGCGCACAATGTCCCAACCGGCAGATCGGCGGTGAACGTGTCTGTGAACAGGGGATACTGCAAATGCTGGTTAATCAGTGGGTCGAGTTCGTCGAAGAAGCCGGCGGGCGGCAGACCGCCCCAGCTTTCATGCCACAGTGATTTATGCCCGGCGCTACAGCGACCCCGGCGGAGATCCTGTGGACGCGTGGTGCCAGAAAGCAGGGCAGGCACCCAGTCGCACAGTTCAATCCAGGAGACGGCGGCCTCGGCGATCGCGCTGTCTTCGCGGGTAACATGAAGGATCTTTGCCCAAAACCATTCGCTGGAGTAAATGCCGCCGATGTAGCGGGAGTAATCGACCTTGCCCGGCGTATGGCACAGACGGGTAATCGCTTCGGCTTCTTCCACCGATGTGTGATCTTTCCACAGGACGAACATCGCATTCGGGTTTTCCGCGAACTCTTCCCGGAGCGCCAGCACGTTGCCATCGGCGTCAATCGGCGCTGGCGTTGAGCCCGTACTGTCGACGCCAATCCCAACGACCTCCGCGCGCTGCGCCGCGCTCAGTTCAGCCAGTACGCTTTTCAGCGCTGCTTCCATCGACTCCATGTAGTCGCGCGGATGATGGCGGAACCGGTTGTTCGGCGCGTCACAGTAACGCCCTTCCTGCCAGCGCGGGTACCACTCAACGCTGGTGGCGATCTCTTCGCCGGTGGCGCATTCCACTGCCAGCGCGCGCACAGAATCACTGCCAAAATCGAGGCCAATTGCAATTGCCATCCTCTTACTCCATCCAGAAATACGGGTATGGAGAAACAGTAGTGAGTGGGGATAAAAACCGTCAGGTAGGATCCGCTAATCTTATGGATTAAAATGCTATGGCATCGCAAAGTGTGACGCCGTGCAAATAATCAATGTGGACATTTCTGCTCTAGTTATAGACACTTTTGTTACCCGTTTTTGTCGCAGTCACCGAGCAGAGTTGTTACATAATGCTTTTCACACGCGGGATTGATGGTCTGCCAATGACATTGCGGTGGCGAGGCAGGGCGCAAACAATGCCGCCTTGCGTAATATGGACAATTTGTTTCCTCACTGAACCTCGGGAGTCGTGAAATTATGGCTGAACCGCAAAATGACCCTCTCCTGCCGGGGTACTCGTTTAACGCGCATCTGGTTGCTGGTTTAACGCCGATAGATGCCAACGGATATCTGGATTTTTTTATCGACAGGCCGTTGGGGATGAAAGGCTATATCCTTAACCTCACGATTCGGGGGGAAGGGGTGATTAAAAATCACGGCAGAGAGTTTGTCTGCCGACCAGGCGATATTTTGCTGTTTCCGCCGGGCGAAATTCATCACTACGGGCGCCACCCGGATGCCAGCGAGTGGTATCACCAGTGGGTTTACTTTCGTCCTCGCGCTTACTGGCAGGAGTGGTTGACCTGGCCGTCCATCTTTGCGCAGACCGGTTTTTTTCGCCCGGACGAGGTGCACCAGCCGCACTTTAATGAACTGTTCGGCCAGATTATCAGCGCCGGACAGGGGGAAGGTCGCTACTGCGAGCTGCTGGCGATCAACCTGCTGGAGCAGCTACTGCTGCGGCGTATGGAAGCGATCAATGCGTCGCTGCACCCGCCGATGGATAACCGCGTGCGCGATGCCTGTCAGTACATCAGCGATCATCTGGCGGACAGCCATTTTGATATTGCCAGCGTTGCTCAGCACGTCTGCCTGTCGCCGTCGCGCCTGTCGCACCTGTTCCGTCAACAGTTGGGCATTAGCGTGCTGAGCTGGCGTGAGGATCAGCGCATTAGCCAGGCGAAACTGCTGCTCAGTACGACACGTATGCCGATTGCCACCGTCGGACGCAATGTCGGGTTCGACGATCAGCTCTATTTCTCCCGCGTCTTTAAAAAATGTACCGGTGCCAGCCCAAGCGAGTTCCGCGCGGGTTGTGAAGAAAAAGTGAATGATGTGCCCGTAAAGATGTCATAACCTGTAACGATTCAGACAATTGATGGCTTGACGAAGCAGGGATGGGTTAGCAGAATCCCTGCTTCGTAAATCTGACGGACGCATTATGCAAGCATTGCTGGAACATTTCATTCTCCAGTCCGCCATGTACTCTTTGATTGCTGTGGCGCTGGTGGCTTTCCTGGAATCGCTGGCGCTGGTGGGGTTGATTTTACCGGGAACGGTAATGATGGCCGGGCTGGGTGCCCTGATCGGCAGCGGGGAGCTTAACTTCTGGCATGCCTGGCTGGCGGGAATTATCGGCTGTCTGCTTGGCGACTGGATCTCGTTCTGGCTGGGCTGGCGCTTCAAAAAACCGCTGCATCGCTGGTCGTTCATGAAAAAGAACAAGGCGCTGTTGGATAAAACCGAGCACGCGCTGCATCAGCACAGTATGTTCACGATTCTTGTGGGGCGTTTTGTCGGACCGACGCGCCCGCTGGTGCCGATGGTCGCCGGGATGCTGGATCTGCCGGTGGCGAAATTCATCACGCCAAATATTATTGGTTGCGTACTCTGGCCGCCGTTTTACTTTCTGCCGGGGATTCTGGCCGGTGCGGCAATTGATATTCCGGCGGGAATGCAAAGCGGCGAGTTTAAGTGGCTGCTGCTGGCGACAGCCGTTCTGCTATGGCTTGGCGGCTGGCTGTGCTGGCGCCTGTGGCGCAGCGGAAAAGCCGCGACGGACCGTTTAACCCACTACCTGCCAAAAGGACGTCTGCTCTGGCTGGCGCCAATGGTGCTGGGGATGGGGATTGTCGCGCTGGTGACGTTGATCCGCCACCCGCTGATGCCGGTGTATATCGATATTCTGCAAAAAGTGGTGGGACACTGATATTCCTGGCGGATGGCGTGTATCTCATAGGTGATATTCCTGGCGGATGGCGTGTATCTCGTAGGCCGGATAAGCGTCAGCGCCATCCGGCAACACCTTTCAGCAACACCTTTCAGTTAGCCTTAATCCCCAACAGCGCTGAGGCGCTGGCTCTACCGCTCAGCAATTCATTGGTTTTGCCCTGCCACGCGATGCGACCGTCGGCCACGACGACTGAGCGCGGGGCGATGCGCGCCGCATCTTCGACGCTGTGTGAAACCATCAGTAGCGTCAGTTGGCGGGCGTGGCAGATATCGCTCACCAGGGTCAGCATCTCCTGGCGCAGGGCGGGGTCAAGGGCTGAAAACGGTTCGTCCAGCAGCAGAACCGGCTGTTCACGCACCAGACAACGTGCCAGCGCCACACGCTGGCGCTGGCCGCCGGAAAGCTCGCCGGGCAGGCGAGCCATCAACGTCTCGATCCCCATTTGTTGCGCGATATGCCGGCGCTTCTCTTTCTGTTCAGCGCTTAATTTCAGTCCGGGATCCAGCCCCAGCCCGATGTTTTGCTCAACGTTTAAATGGCTGAACAGATTATTTTCCTGAAACAGCATCGAAACCGGGCGGCGTGACGGCGGCGTGGTGGTGTGGTCTTCCCCTTCGATCAGCAGGGTGCCGCGGGCAGGCGTGAGAAAACCAGCGATCAGACTCAGCAATGTACTTTTCCCAGCGCCACTCGGCCCCAGAATTGCCACCTGTTCACCGCGTGCCACGGACAGCGTAAAGCGCATGGGCAGGTGGTGATAAAGCCAGGTGATATCAGTCAGTTTTAACATTTCGCCCCGGTAACGTCTCAATAACGGTAAATAAAATAAAGCACAGGATCAGCAGTAAGAGCGCAGTGACGGCGCCGTCCTGACTGCGATAAGAGCCAATTTGCTGATACAGATAAAACGGTAGGGTGCGGAAGTCATCGTTGCCGAACAGCGCCACCACGCCAAAATCACCGATAGACAGTACGCAGGCAAAGGCCAGCGCCTGCGCCAGCGGGCGTTTCAATGCCCGCAGTTCTACGATTTTTAGCCGCCGCCAGCCTTCAACCCCCAGCGACTGACACAGCATCGTGTAGCGGGCGGTAATATCGCGCATCGGGTTTTCCAGCACTTTCAGGGCGTAGGGAATGGCCATCAGCGCATTGGTGAAAATCACGATACCGTCTGCGGACTCCGGCAGGCCGATGCTGTTGTTGAGCAACAGGAAGAAACCGGTGGCCAGCACAATGCCCGGCATCGCGAGAATAAGCATACCGCTTAGCTCCAGCGCTTGTCCTGCCAGTAGTTGCTGACGGGCGCGCAGTTCGCGACTGCTCCACAGCAGCATCATTGTCAGGATCACGCACAGCAGACCCGCAGCCAGCGCAATGCGCAGCGAGGTCCACACCGCCTGCCACAAAATGGGCTGCGCAAGCACGTCCAACAGATGGCGATTCACCCCGTCGACCATCACGGCCAGCAGGGGGGGGAGCAACAGCAGAAGCGCGATACCGATCAGCAAGGCATCGGTTAAACGGCTGTACAGCCGATCGTCCGGATCGCACCAACCCTGAACCAGCGTGGTGCCTGGCGCGATAGCTTTACTCAATCGTTGACTGAGGAGCATCAGCCCCAGACAGCACACCATCTGGATCAGCGCCAGCATGGCGGCGCGGGCGGGATCGTAGTCGAAATTCAGCGCCTGATAAATCGCCAGTTCGATGGTCGTCGCCTGCGGCCCGCCGCCCAGCGACAGGACGGTAGCGAAGCTGGCAAAACAGAGCATAAAAATCAACGCGGCGACCGGTGGTATCTGGCGGCGTAGCCACGGCCACTCAACAAAACGGAAGAACTGCCAGCCGCGAATACCCAATTGTGCGGCCAACTGACGCTGTTCACCGGGGATATTTTCCAGCGACTGCAACAGCAGGCGGCTTGCCATCGGCATATTAAAAAAGACGTGGGCCAGCAGAATGCCCTGCAATCCGTAAGGCGAGAAGGTCCACTCCATCCCGAGCATGTGCCAGAGCGTGGCTAACCACCCCTGGCGTCCATAGACGCTGAGAATACCAAATACTGCGACCAGCACCGGGAGGATTAGCGTCATGGCGCACAGGCGCAGCAGGGCCAGACGCCCCGGAAAGCGGCGTCGGTACAGCGCACGAGCAAGGAAGATGGCCGGAACGACAGAAAGCACCGCCGACAGGAAAGCCTGCCAGAAGGAAAAGCGCACCACGTGCCACAGGTAGCTGTCCTGCCAGAGCGAGGACCATGCCGCCTGCGGCGCGTTGAACCACAGGGCCAGAAAGGCCGCCAGCGCTACCGCCACCATCAGCATGGCGGCGGAAAGGCCGGGAGCCAGCCAGCCAGCAATTAACGGCTGACGGCGCGTTGCCATTCGCTAATCCATGCCTGACGTTGTGCCGCCACTTCTGCGGGCGTGAACTCCAGCGTGGTCGCGGGTTTAGTCAGTTGTTCGAACCCGGCGGGCAGGGGGACATTCACCACCGGATACATCCAGTTGCCGGTCGGGATTGCAGTCTGAAACGCGGGCGAGACCATGAATTTGAGAAACTTTTCCGCCAGTTCAGGTTGCTTACTGGCCGCGGTACGCGCGGCAACTTCCACCTGCAGGTAATGGCCCTCGCTAAAGTTGGCCGCCGCGTAGTTCTCTTTTTTCTCTTCGATGATGTGATACGCCGGAGAGGTGGTATAGCTCAGCACCAGATCGCTTTCCCCTTTCAGGAACAGGCCATAGGCTTCGCTCCAGCCTTTGGTGACGGTGACAGTTTTTGCCGCCAGTTTCTGCCATGCCTGCGGTGTTTTATCGCCATACACTTTCTGCATCCACAGCATCAGCCCAAGTCCTGGCGTACTGGTGCGCGGATCCTGATAAATCACTCGCCATTTCTGATCGCTCTCGACCAGTTCCTTCAGGTTCTTCGGTGGGTTTTTGAGTTTGTTTTTGTCATACACGAAAGCGAAGTAGCCGTAATCAAACGGAACGAAGGTGTCATTCTTCCAGCCGCCAGGGACATTGACCGCCTCGCTGGCGACACCGCTTTTCGCGAACAACTGGGTTTGCGTCGCCGCTTCCAGCAGGTTGTTATCCAGCCCAAGCACCACGTCGGCTTTGCTGTTTTTCCCTTCCATCCGCAGACGGTTGAGGAGTGAAACGCCATCTTCCAGCGCCACCAGTTTCAGCTCACAGTTGCAGTCGGCTTCAAAGGCTTTTTTCACCGCCGGGCCAGGGCCCCAGTCAGCGGCGAACGAGTCGTAGGTATAGACGGTCAGGACCGGTTTTGCGAAGGCAGGCGCTGCGCACAGCACCAGTAAAGGAAGACATTTTTTTAACACTTTGCACCTCAATAGAAGAGTGGCAAAGGATTTTGAGCGGTAGCCTCAAATCCCTTCGCCGGCGTTATCCGGATCAGGTTCGACGGGTATTTTCTCAGCCCACGCCTCTGGCGCAGCACCCCGTTGAGAACGCCACATTGTAATGATTACGTGAAGAGATCAAAAGGACTAAGGATCTGGCGGGGCAAACCACGCGGATTTAAAGTCGAACCAGCCGAGGGTGTTCATGCGCAAGCCACGCATACTGCGCTGCCCCTGAATAATCAGCCAGTGGTGAATAAGCGGGACAATCGCTTTGCTGGCGAGTAGTTGCTGGCACCACGCGGCCAGATTCATCTCGCCGGTGCGCCATCGTGCGGCGTCGGCTTCCCAGTCCAGCGGAATGCAGTGCTGCAACAGCGGGACTTCGCACAGATGCGCGAACAAGGAGAAGTCGAGCGGCAGGGTGAAGTTGGCGCTGTTAAGCCAGATGTCGCTCTCAATTTCCCCTGCATGCCACTGATCGTAGTCGATCTCCTGAATTTCCAGCGTCACCTGATGTTCAGCCAGCAGCTGACTCATGATCTGCGCAATCACTTGGTGTTCGATGTGTTCGTGATAATAGGTCAGCGTGAGCGTTTCCAGCCCGGCGGGTTTCTCGCCGTGGCCCGGTCGAGCGTGATGCCAGCGGGGCAGCAAACCGTAGGCCGGGAACCAGTGGCGCTGATACTGTTCATCGGCATAGTAAAGCAGGTTGCTCGGTGACAGTACGCGACTGACCCACTCTCTGACCTCCTGATTGGCGCCGCGATGGGTACGGGCGTCGAACAGCAGGTAATAGCACCCTTCTTCCAGGCGGCTTTCGATGGCCTTCTCATCTTCTGTGGGACCTTTCAACGTCAGACCGCCGTTCGGCTCGTCACCAATATCCGGCAGTACCCAGACGTTCACTTCATCAATCAGTGCCCGAAAACCGAAGAAATCGTCAAAGGCGTGGATTTTCAGCTGATTACGTGTATTTCGTATCACGGCGTAAGGGCCGGTGCCAATCGGATGGCTGGAGAAATTGCTCAGGGTTTCCCATTCGCGTGGCAGGATCATCGCCGGGACCTGGCCCAGCAACCACGGCAGCCAGCGATCGGGCTGAGACAGGTGAATGTCCAGCGTCCAGGATGTTGGCGAGACGATCTCGCTGATATGGGAATAGAGCGGTAAGACGTTAATGCGCGTCAGGGACGACACCACATCGTCCATTTCCAGTTCACGACCGTGATGAAAATGGATCCCCGGACGCAGAAAAAAGCGCCAGTGCAGGGGAGAAATTTGTTGCCAGTGATGGGCGATATCCGCTTCCAGTTCCCCATTTTCCTCATTTACGCGGGTCAGGGCGCTGAAGATTTGGCGGGCAATATGGGTTTCTGAGCGTCGCAGCGCGCTGCCCGGCAGTAGATTTTGCATCGGGCGGTAGTAAAGAACACGAAGAATATGACGACCCTGACGGAAACTGCGGCCCAGATGGGAGACCAGCATCTGCCGTACGGCCGTTTTGTCACCCACCAGTTGCACCAGTTGATCGATGCGATCCTGCTCCAGTAGATCTTCCGCGCGCTGCTGCTGGAGCGCCAGTCCGGTATACAGGAAAGTTAAGCGTGAACGTTTTCCGCGTCCAACCTCTGCTTCCCACGTTAGCCAACCGCGTTCCTGCATAGTATTGAGCAGCGTACGCATATGGCGACGGGAGCAGCTCAGGAGATCCGCCAGTTCGTTAAGCGTGGTGTCCTGCGTTTTGCCGTCGCAGCATTGCCACAAGCGGATGAACTGTTGTTGCAGACGGCCAGAAGACATAAAAGGGGAACTCCTGCGGAAAACTCAGCAATTTTATTATCCCTATATTAGGCCAATAATACATTCCGATGAAGCACTATGAAGGGGTCATCTATGCGCCAGTTTTATCAGAAGTACTTTGCCGCGACAGAAGGGTTGTCTTGGTTGGCTTGCCTGAGCGCGCCGCAGCGCTTAAAGATGCTGGAAGAACTGATGCAGTGGGAGGTGACAGCCTGACCCTGGAGTAGCAGACATCATGTGTGACTGAGTATTGGTGTTAATCACCGCGCCAGCAGGTATTATCTGCTGGCTTTTTTCGTTTTGACTTCGTTTATATACGAAATCATTCAGGCCAGACGGCAAGTGAGTGAATCCCCAGAAGTATGTGACTGGGGGTGAGCGCGCGTAATTAACGCAGAGGCAGCCTGAAGGATGACGTGTGTATTAAGGGATAAATATGCTCTGGTTGATCACGATGGGACGACGTCTCAACGGTGTGTACGCGGCGTTTATGCTGGTCGCATTTATGATGGGCGTGGCAGGGGCGCTACAGGCCCCGACGCTGAGCCTGTTTCTCAGTCGCGAGGTCGGGGCGCAGCCGTTCTGGGTGGGACTGTTCTATACCGTTAACGCCATCGCCGGGATTGGCGTGAGTCTTGCGCTGGCAAAACGCTCCGACAGCCAGGGAGACCGCCGCAAGCTGATTCTGTTCTGTTGTCTGATGGCAGTCGGTAATGCGCTGTTGTTTGCCTTTAATCGTCACTATCTGACGTTGATTACCTGCGGCGTACTGCTGGCGTCGCTGGCAAATACCGCGATGCCGCAACTGTTCGCCCTGGCACGGGAATATGCCGACAGCTCGGCGCGTGAAGTGGTGATGTTCAGTTCGGTGATGCGTGCACAGCTTTCACTGGCGTGGGTGATTGGCCCGCCGCTGGCATTCATGTTGGCGCTGAATTATGGCTTCATGATGATGTTTTCGATTGCCGCCACGATTTTTGCGCTCAGTTTCATCCTGATTGCCTTTATGCTGCCATCCGTCGCCCGCGTTGAACAACCTGCGGATGTGCCGGTCAGCCAGGCCGGTGGCTGGCAGGATAAAAACGTCCGCATGCTGTTTATTGCCTCCACGCTGATGTGGACCTGCAACACCATGTACATCATCGATATGCCGCTATGGATTAGCGCAGAGCTTGGACTGCCGGATAAGCTTGCCGGGATCCTGATGGGGACCGCTGCAGGGCTGGAAATCCCGGCGATGATCCTTGCTGGCTTTTACGTCAAACGCTTCGGCAAGCGACGGATGATGGTTACCGCCGTGGCGGCGGGCGTGCTGTTTTATCTCGGGCTGATTTTCTTCCATAGCCATCGGGCGCTGCTTATCCTGCAGCTGTTCAATGCCGTGTTTATCGGCATTATTGCCGGTATTGGAATGCTCTGGTTTCAGGATCTGATGCCGGGCAGGGCCGGATCGGCGACAACGTTATTTACCAACAGCATTTCGACTGGCGTCATTCTGGCAGGGGTTATCCAGGGGGCTGTCGCGCAGAGCTACGGTCACTTCGCGGTGTACTGGGTGATTGCGGCGATTTCGCTGGTGACGCTGGTGATGACCGGGCGGGTGAAAGACGTTTGATTTATGGATTGCCGGATGGCGGCTAACGCCTTATCCGACCTACAGAAATTCGTAGGCCGGATAAGCGCAGCGCATCCGGCATGGCGGGCTTAGCGCATAAACGCGGGCTGTTTCTCTTCGTAGGTGGCGATCGCATCTTCGTGCTGCAGCGTCAACCCGATGCTGTCCAGACCGTTCAACATGCAGTGGCGGCGGAAGTCGTCGATCTTAAAGCTGTAAGACTTATCGCCTGCTTTCACTACCTGCGCGACCAGGTCCACTTCAAATGTAATCCCCGGATTGGCTTTGACCAGGTTGAACAGCTCATCCACCTCATCGTCGCTCAGCTTCACAGGCAACAGCTGATTGTTAAAGCTGTTGCCATAGAAGATGTCCGCGAAGCTCGGCGCAATCACTACTTTGAAGCCATAGTCCGTCAGCGCCCACGGCGCGTGCTCACGGGAAGAGCCGCAGCCGAAGTTCTCACGCGCCAACAGAATCGAGGCCCCTTGATACTCCGGGAAATTCAGGACGAACTCCGGATTCGGCTGTTGGCCGTTCTCATCCAGAAAACGCCAGTCATTGAACAGGTGCGCGCCAAAACCGGTGCGGGTAACCTTCTGCAAGAACTGCTTAGGAATGATGGCGTCGGTATCGACGTTGGCGGCATCCAGTGGGACAACCAGGCCTTGATGTTGGGTAAATTTCTCTGCCATGGGAGTCTCCTTATTTGATGCTGCGAATATCGGCAAAATGACCGGTAACGGCAGCGGCAGCGGCCATCGCCGGGCTGACCAGATGGGTACGCCCACCACGACCCTGACGACCTTCAAAGTTACGGTTGCTGGTCGACGCGCAGCGCTCACCTGGATTCAGGCGGTCATTGTTCATTGCCAGACACATGGAGCAACCCGGCAGACGCCACTCGAAACCGGCTTCGATAAAGATCTTATCCAGCCCTTCTGCTTCTGCCTGCGCCTTCACCGGACCGGAGCCTGGAACCACCAGAGCCTGGACGCCCGGCGCGACTTTACGGCCTCTGGCGACTTCCGCGGCGGCGCGCAAATCTTCAATACGCGAGTTGGTGCACGAGCCGATGAACACTTTATCAATCGCCACTTCCGTTAACGGTACGCCGGACTTCAGGCCCATATAGGCCAGCGCTTTCTCGGCACTGGCGCGTTCAACCGGATCGGTAAAGGACGCCGGATCGGGAATGTTGTCGGTAACGGCGATGACCTGGCCCGGGTTGGTTCCCCAGGTTACCTGCGGGGCAATCTCTTCTGCCTGTAAGGTCACAACCGTATCAAAGCTTGCATCAGCGTCGGTTTGCAGTGTTTTCCAGTACGCGACTGCGTCATCAAAATCGTTGCCTTTCGGCGCGTGCAGACGACCTTTGACGTAATTGAAGGTGGTTTCATCCGGGGCAACTAATCCGGCTTTGGCACCCATTTCGATAGCCATGTTGCACAGGGTCATACGGCCTTCCATGCTCAGGGCTCGGATGGCATCACCGCAAAACTCAACGACGTGACCGGTCCCACCGGCGCTACCGGTTTTACCGATAATCGCCAGCACGATATCTTTCGCAGTGATCCCCGGCGCGGCGGTGCCGTTGACTTCAATCTTCATGGTTTTGGCGCGGCCCTGTTTCAGGGTCTGGGTCGCCAGGACGTGCTCCACTTCGGAGGTGCCAATACCGAACGCCAGTGCACCGAAGGCACCGTGGGTTGCGGTATGCGAGTCGCCACAAACGATGGTCATTCCCGGCAGGGTCACGCCTTGTTCCGGCCCCATCACGTGAACGATACCCTGATACGGGTGGTTCAGATCGTACAATTCAACGCCAAACTCGTTGCAGTTTTTAATCAACTCCTGCATCTGGATACGCGCCATTTCACCGGACGCATTGATATCTTTGGTCTGCGTAGAGACGTTGTGATCCATCGTGGCAAAGGTTTTGCCCGGCTGACGAACCGGACGACCATGTGCACGCAGACCGTCGAACGCCTGCGGAGAGGTCACTTCATGCACCAGATGTCGGTCGATATACAGCAGCGGGGTTTCGTTGTGCGCTTCATAGACTACGTGCGCATCAAACAATTTTTCGTATAACGTTTTAGCCATGATTACACCCCTTGTGCGACGTAGCGAGCAATGATGTCGCCCATCTCATCAGTACCGACGGCCGCCGCGCCACGGGCTAAATCACCGGTGCGGATACCTTCTTCTAATGCGCGGTTAACCGCACGTTCAATGGCGGATGCTGCGTCATCGGCATCAAGGCTGTAGCGCAGCAGCAGCGCCAGCGACAAAATTTGCGCAATCGGATTGGCGATATTCTTGCCGGCAATATCCGGCGCGGAGCCGCCCGCGGGTTCATACAAACCAAAGCCCTGCTCGTTCAGACTGGCGGAGGGCAACATGCCCATTGAGCCGGTGATCATTGCACATTCGTCAGACAAAATGTCGCCAAACAGGTTAGAGCACAGCAGCACATCGAACTGTGACGGGTCTTTAATCAACTGCATGGTGGCGTTGTCGATATACATATGCGCCAGCTCAACGTCCGGATACTCTTTGGCGATTTCATTGACGATTTCACGCCACAAAATAGAGGTTTGCAGAACGTTCGCTTTGTCGATAGAAGTCACCTTACGGTGGCGTTTACGCGCGGATTCAAACGCGATGCGCGCGATACGTTCAATTTCAAAGCGGTGATAGACTTCGGTATCAAACGCTTTTTCATGCTGGCCGCTGCCTTCGCGACCTTTTGGTTGACCGAAGTAGATGCCACCGGTCAGTTCGCGGACGCACAGAATGTCGAAGCCATTTGCGGCGATGTCGGCGCGCAGTGGGCAGAAGGCTTCCAGCCCCTGATACAGTTTTGCCGGACGCAGGTTGCTGAACAGTTTGAAGTGTTTACGCAGCGGCAGCAGCGCGCCGCGCTCCGGCTGACTGTCAGGCGGCAGATGTTCCCATTTCGGGCCGCCTACGGAGCCAAACAGAACGGCGTCGGCCTGTTCGCACCCTTCAACCGTCGCCTTCGGCAGCGGTTGACCGTGGTTGTCGATCGCCGCGCCGCCGACGTCATAACGACTGGTGGTAATGCGCATCTCAAATCGATGGCGAACCGCTTCCAGGACTTTCAGGGCTTGCGCCATCACTTCCGGACCAATACCGTCGCCCGGCAAAACAGCAATATGGTAATTCTTCGACATCACACGGTTTCCTTGTTGTTCTCGTTGTTCTGAGCTTTACGTTGCAACTCTTTTTCGACTTCTGCCGCACGCCAGATGTTGTTCAGCACGTGCACCATCGCTTTCGCGGAAGATTCAACAATGTCTGTCGCCAGACCGACGCCGTGGAAGCGACGTCCGTTATAGTTCGCGACGATATCCACCTGACCCAGAGCGTCTTTACCGTGCCCTTTGGCGGACAGGCTGTATTTCACCAGCTCAATGTCGTAATCGGTAATACGGTTGATCGCCTGGTAAATCGCATCGACTGGACCGTTACCGTTAGCCGCTTCGGCTTTTACGTCACTGCCGCAGGCCAGCCTGACGGAGGCGGTGGCAATATCGTTAGAACCGGACTGGACGCTGAAATAATCCAGGCGGAAGTGCTCGGGTTCTTCCTGTTGCTTGCCAATAAACGCCAGCGCTTCCAGATCGTAGTCGAACACCTGACCTTTCTTATCGGCCAGCTTCAGGAAGGCGTCGTACAGGTTGTCCAGGCTGTATTCACTCTCTTTATAGCCCATCTCATCCATACGGTGTTTCACCGCCGCGCGCCCGGAACGGGAGGTCAGGTTCAGTTGCACCTGATTCAGACCGATGGATTCCGGCGTCATGATTTCGTAGTTTTCTCGGTTCTTCAGCACGCCATCCTGGTGGATCCCGGAGGAGTGGGCAAACGCGCCGCTACCGACAATGGCTTTGTTCGCCGGGATCGGCATGTTGCAGATCTGGCTGACTAACTGGCTGGTACGCCAGATCTCCTGATGGTTAATGCGGGTGTTGACGTTCAGGATGTCCTGACGAACTTTAATCGCCATGATCACCTCTTCCAGCGAGCAGTTGCCCGCACGCTCACCAATCCCGTTCATCGCGCCTTCAACCTGGCGCGCACCCGCGTGGACCGCAGCCAGCGCGTTGCCGACACCCAGACCTAAGTCGTCATGGGTATGGACAGAGATGATCGCTTTATCGATGTTTGGCACGCGCTCATACAGGCCAGAGATAATGCCGGCGAACTCGAAGGGCATGGTGTAGCCGACGGTGTCAGGAATATTGATCGTTTTTGCGCCAGCATTGATGGCGGCTTCCACGACGCGAGCCAGATCGGCAATAGGCGTACGGCCAGCATCCTCACACGAGAATTCGACGTCGTCAGTATAATTACGTGCGCGTTTCACCATATAGACAGCACGCTCAATCACTTCATCCAGCGTGCTGCGCAGTTTGGTGGCGATATGCATCGGTGAGGTGGCAATAAAGGTATGAATACGGAAAGCTTCGGCGACCTTCAGCGACTCAGCCGCGACGTCGATATCTTTTTCCACGCAGCGGGCTAATGCACAAACCCGACTGTTCTTGACCTGGCGGGCGATGGTTTGTACGGATTCGAAGTCGCCGGGAGACGAGACCGGGAAACCGACTTCCATGACGTCAACACCCATACGCTCAAGGGCCAGCGCAATCTGCAGCTTCTCTTTCACACTCAGGCTTGCCTGTAACGCCTGTTCACCGTCGCGTAAAGTGGTATCGAAAATAATGACTTGCTGGCTCATGTTTTAGGTCCTTAGTCTTTAGGGCGCCTTGCTTCGAGCATAAAAAAACCCGCGCAACGGCGCGGGTTTTTTATCTTACTGGATACGACTTAATGCTGTATGCCGCTCACCAGTCTACCGCGCAACGAAGATGCGTTTAGTAGTAGTAGACCGTTAAAGCGAGCGATACGAATCATTAAATCAACTCCAGGCGAATGCGATATGCTTTTAGTGGTACTGGATACGATGGCTGATGTCAACCCCGCTGCGCGAAAACACCCTCAAGGGAAGAAGGAAACGGACAGAGAACTTTAGCTAATTGTGCTGAACTTTTTCCATTACTCCCTATTAAAAAATGGGAGCGTATTCACACTTTTCATCGTTTGACATAATTGAGCATGATTTTTTTCAATTAACATAACGAAAGCGAGTCCGCAGAGCACTATGATTTATTTTTTATCCACATGATTTTAATGGTTTTATTGATATTGTTAATCAATTGATATCTGCTTGAAGAATATTATTGATAAGCAAATGTTAGGCGTTAATGCGTGAGTAATATAAATAGTCAATTAAAATTTACACTTTTATTCATTAAGCGCATGATTGTTTGTTGGTGTTTCTTATGTTTATATTGCATTCGTCATTAAAAATTTATGATTTATTGTGCTGTGAATAATACCGCATCACGCAGGCACCCGTTTCTTCCGCATTATCCCGGTGCCTTTATGTTTTCCTAATTTCAATCTTTACTCTTTTTCTTATTTTATATGCATGGTAAATCATATTTTCCGAGATTATTTCTCTGCATTCCGGCAAGAAAAGGGAGTTAAGCGTGACAGTGGAGTTAACTATGCCAGAAGTAACCGTTGATAAACCCAATCCCCATCATTTAGAGATGGATAAACCGCAACTTCGTATGGTTGATCTTAATCTATTGACTGTATTTGATGCGGTAATGCAGGAGCAGAATATTACCCGTGCCGCGCATGCCCTCGGGATGTCGCAGCCAGCCGTAAGTAACGCCGTGGCGCGTCTTAAAGTGATGTTCAATGATGAGCTTTTTGTGCGCTACGGTCGTGGGATCCAACCTACCGCGCGGGCTTTCCAGCTTTTTGGTTCCGTCCGCCAGGCTCTGCAATTAGTGCAGAACGAATTGCCCGGATCCGGCTTTGAACCTGGCAGCAGTGAACGCATTTTTCATCTTTGCGTTTGCAGTCCGCTGGATAATATCCTGACCTCATTAATTTATAATCGTGTTGAAAAAATTGCGCCTAATATTCATGTTGTATTTAAGTCATCCTTAAATAAGGACACTGAACACCAATTACGTTATCAGGAAACTGAGTTCGTTATTAGTTATGAAGAATTTCGTCGTCCTGAATTTACGAGTATTCCGTTGTTTAATGACGAAATGGTGCTGGTCTCCAGCCGTAAACATCCGCGCATTAACGGACCCCTGTTGGAAAGCGATATCTATAATGAACAACATGCTGTTGTTTCACTGGATCGTTTTGACTCGTTTAGTCAACCCTGGTACGACACGGTTGACGCACAAGCGTGTGTGGCCTATCAGGGGATGGCATTAATCAGTGTTCTTAATGTTGTTTCGCAAACGCATCTGGTGGCTATTGCCCCACGTTGGTTAGCGGAAGAGTTCACCGCCTCTTTAGATCTACAGATATTACCGCTACCTTTAAAACTGAATAGCAGAACCTGTTATCTTTCATGGCATGAAGCTGCCGGTCGGGACAAAGGACATCAATGGATGGAAGAGTTGTTAGCTTCTGTCTGCAAGCGTTAGACGCGAATGAGATAAACCGGGTGTAAACATCCGGTTTGTCCTGTCTATTTTTCATTAACTGGTATTTTATCCTGAATTTTGTTGATCATTCTTTTTTCTGTCCGCGAAAAAATTGATGATTCGCTGTATGTGTCCATTTTCAGCCGATTAATTATCAATACCTGAGTTAAATTTAGTTTTATTCGCCGGTTCTCCGTCATTTTCCTCTCATTTATGCTTATTTCACGGCGTCTTCGCCCCTTTCTCTGAATTGCCTGCATCCTGGGGAGCGGTTAAGGTGTTTTACACATCATTAATCGTCATTCAGTGAGGCAAGCCATGGAGATGTTATCTGGAGCCGAAATGGTCGTCCGATCGCTTATTGATCAGGGCGTTAAGCAGGTATTCGGTTATCCCGGGGGCGCAGTCCTCGATATTTATGATGCGTTGCATACGGTCGGTGGGATCGATCACGTGCTCGTTCGTCATGAACAGGCGGCCGTGCATATGGCCGATGGCCTGGCGCGGGCAACGGGGGAAGTTGGTGTAGTACTGGTGACTTCGGGTCCTGGGGCCACCAATGCGATTACAGGGATCGCGACGGCGTATATGGATTCTATTCCGTTAGTGATTCTTTCCGGTCAGGTCGCGACCTCGCTGATTGGCTATGACGCCTTTCAGGAGTGCGACATGGTGGGAATATCCCGCCCGGTCGTGAAACACAGTTTTCTGGTTAAGCAGACGGAAGATATTCCGCAGGTGCTGAAAAAAGCCTTCTGGCTGGCGGCAAGCGGCCGTCCGGGACCCGTGGTCGTGGATTTGCCGAAGGATATTCTCAATCCCGGCAAAAAACTGCCTTATTCCTGGCCTGAGTCGGTCAGCATGCGATCGTATAACCCGACCACTGCGGGCCATAAAGGGCAGATTAAGCGCGCCCTGCAAACGCTGGTGACGGCCAAAAAACCGGTTGTCTATGTCGGCGGCGGGGCCGTGACGGCAGGTTGTCATGAACAACTGCGCCAGACCATCGAAACGCTCAACCTGCCGGTGGTCTCTTCGCTGATGGGGCTAGGGGCATTTCCCGCTACGCACCGTCAGTCGCTCGGGATGCTGGGCATGCATGGTACTTATGAAGCCAACATGACGATGCATAACGCCGACGTGATTTTTGCCGTCGGGGTACGTTTCGACGATCGCACGACGAATAATCTGGCCAAGTATTGCCCGAATGCGACGGTGCTGCACATTGATATCGACCCGACTTCAATCTCTAAAACGGTGACGGCGGATATCCCTATTGTTGGTGATGCGCGCCAGGTGCTGGAACAGTTACTGGAGTTATTGCCGCAGGAATCCGCCCACCAACCGCTGGATGATATTCGTGACTGGTGGCAACAGATTGAACACTGGCGCGCTCGTCAGTGCCTGAAATATGACACGCACAGTGAGAGTATCAAACCGCAGGCGGTCATTGAGGCTATCTGGCGTCTGACCCACGGCGATGCTTATGTGACCTCCGATGTGGGGCAACACCAGATGTTTGCCGCTCTTTATTACCCCTTCGATAAACCGCGCCGTTGGATCAACTCTGGCGGTCTTGGCACGATGGGCTTTGGCCTGCCTGCAGCCCTGGGAGTGAAAATGGCGCTGCCCGAGGAAACGGTGGTTTGTGTGACAGGGGACGGTAGCATTCAGATGAACATTCAGGAGTTGTCGACCGCGCTGCAGTATAAACTGCCGGTGCTGGTGCTAAACCTGAACAACCGTTATCTGGGGATGGTGAAGCAGTGGCAGGACATGATCTACTCGGGTCGTCACTCTCAATCGTATATGCAGTCGCTGCCTGATTTTGTTCGCCTGGCGGAAGCCTACGGACATGTCGGCATTCAGATTTCCCGTCCTGATGAGCTGGAAAGTCAATTAAGTGAAGCGCTGGCGCAGGTGAAAAACGGTCATCTGGTGTTTGTCGATGTCACCGTTGATGGCAGCGAACACGTCTACCCGATGCAGATTCGCGGCGGTGGGATGGATGAAATGTGGTTAAGTAAAACGGAGAGGACCTGATTATGCGCCGGATATTATCAGTACTGCTGGAGAACGAATCCGGTGCGCTGTCGCGCGTGATCGGCCTTTTCGCGCAGCGGGGTTACAACATTGAGAGCCTGACCGTCGCGCCGACGGACGATCCGACGCTCTCTCGCATGACCATTCAGACGGTGGGCGACGAAAAAGTGCTTGAGCAGATTGAAAAGCAACTGCACAAACTGGTGGATGTGTTGCGGGTCAGCGAACTTGGGCACGGTGCGCACGTCGAACGCGAAATCATGTTGGTGAAGATTCAGGCCAGCGGCTATGGTCGGGAAGAGGTGAAACGCAACACGGAGATCTTTCGTGGGCAGATTATTGATGTCACGCCAAATCTCTATACCGTTCAACTGGCAGGGACCAGCGATAAGCTGGACGCTTTTCTGGCAACGTTGCGTGAAGTCGCGAAAATCGTTGAGGTCGCTCGTTCCGGCGTGGTGGGGTTATCCCGTGGTGACAAAATAATGCGCTAATCCTTCGCTTTTCGTTAATTCACATGCCCAACGTCTTCCGTTGGGCATTTTTTTGCGAAATCCGTGGTAACCCGGAATAAAAGCGGTTGCCGCAGTGACTATTCTGCGCTTAGATGTTACCGATTTTAACCCATGCCGTTACAATGGTTATGGTTTGTACATTTTACGCAAGGGGCAATTGTGAAACTGGATGAAATCGCTCGGCTGGCTGGTGTATCGCGAACGACTGCAAGCTACGTAATTAACGGAAAAGCAAAGCAATACCGCGTGAGCGACAAGACTGTCGAAAAAGTCATGGCGGTGGTGCGTGAGCATAATTACCACCCGAATGCTGTGGCTGCCGGGCTACGTGCTGGACGCACACGTTCTATTGGTCTGGTGATCCCGGATCTGGAGAACACGAGCTATACCCGTATTGCAAATTATCTTGAGCGCCAGGCGCGCCAGCGTGGTTATCAACTGCTGATCGCCTGTTCGGAAGATCAGCCCGATAACGAAATGCGCTGCATTGAACATCTTTTACAGCGTCAGGTTGATGCGATCATTGTCTCCACCTCGTTGCCGCCGGAACACCCGTTCTATCAGCGCTGGGCCAATGACTCCTTCCCAATTGTGGCGCTGGATCGCGCCTTAGATCGTGAGCATTTTACCAGCGTCGTGGGTGCCGATCAGGACGATGCCGAAATGCTGGCCGGAGAATTGCGTAAGTTCCCGGCTGACACCGTGCTCTATCTGGGCGCACTGCCGGAGTTGTCCGTCAGCTTCCTTCGCGAGCAGGGCTTCCGTGCCGCCTGGAAAGACGATCCGCGTGAAGTGAATTTCCTGTATGCCAACAGCTATGAGCGCGAAGCGGCGGCGCAGCTATTTGAAAAATGGCTGGAAACGCATCCGATGCCGCAGGCGCTGTTCACCACCTCATTCGCCCTGTTACAGGGGGTGATGGACGTAACGCTGCGTCGCGACGGTAAGCTGCCTTCCGATCTGGCGATTGCGACCTTTGGTGACAACGAACTGCTGGATTTCCTGCAGTGTCCGGTCCTGGCGGTGGCGCAGCGCCATCGTGATGTCGCTGAGCGCGTGCTGGAAATTGTCCTGGCGAGTCTGGATGAACCGCGTAAACCAAAACCGGGTTTAACGCGTATTAAACGTAATCTCTATCGTCGTGGCGTATTGAGCCGCAGCTAGTCAATTTCTGAATTCTGCGTCAGAAGACAATTTTTCTGACGCAGCTTAACGAGTTCCTCTCCACAATACCCTCATCATAATTAAGATTATTCCTTAGAATTTTCTCAACTTTACCTAAATAATCCGTATTTAAACGAAACAGAGTCGGTTTCAGGTTATTGAGACGTAACGGTAGGTTAGATTTGTATTATTTTGTTACATGCTTGTCGTGAATTGCCGAATTAACAAACACTTTTTGTCGCCGCAGCACGAATGTCCCGGCGGGCTTGTCGGTGCGCGGTGTTAGCTGGCATAAACAGGGACTGTATTCATGATGCAATATGTCCTAAAATGCCGCTCGCGTCGCAAACTGACACTTTATATTCCCTCCTGAGAATAATTGTTCGTTTTAAAACGGTGATGAGTTTTGAGATTTTTTTCTTACAAATATTCATGACGTTAATTTGCTTCGTTCGTTGGACAGAATTTAATCAACGCTGATATTAGCCGTAAACATTGGGTTTTTTACTCAGGTAAGCGTTGTGACTCGCTTGACAAGCTTTTCCTCCGCTCCGTAAACTCCTTTGAGTGGGAATTTGTGGGGCAAAGTGGTAATGAGGGGGGAGACTGGCATGTTCCGGGGTGCAACGTTAGTCAATCTCGACAGTAAAGGGCGCTTATCTGTGCCTACCCGTTACCGGGATCAACTGATCGAGAGTGCTACCGGTCAAATGGTTTGTACCATTGACATCCATCACCCGTGCCTGCTGCTTTACCCCCTGCCTGAATGGGAAATTATCGAGCAAAAATTATCGCGTCTGTCGAGCATGAACCCGGTAGAGCGCCGCGTGCAGCGTTTACTGTTGGGGCATGCCAGTGAATGTCAGATGGACAGCGCCGGGCGATTGCTGGTTGCGCCTGTCCTTCGGCAACATGCCGGGCTGACAAAAGAAGTGATGCTGGTTGGACAGTTCAACAAGTTTGAACTGTGGGATGAAACGACCTGGTATCAACAGGTCAAGGAAGATATCGACGCTGAGCAGAGTGCGACCGGGACGTTGTCGGAGCGCCTGCAGGACTTGTCTCTATAATGATGATGGAAAATTTTAAACACACCACGGTGCTGCTGGACGAGGCCGTAAACGGCCTGAATATTCGCCCTGACGGCATCTACATTGATGGGACATTTGGTCGCGGTGGTCACTCGCGTCTCATTCTCTCGCAGCTTGGCGAAGAGGGACGTCTGCTGGCCATCGATCGCGATCCGCAGGCGATCGCCGTCGCCCAGACCATCAATGATCCCCGCTTCTCCATCATTCATGGACCTTTCTCTGCGCTGGCTGATTATGTCGGCGAGCGCAAACTGACCGGCAAGATCGACGGGATTCTTCTCGATCTTGGCGTTTCTTCACCACAGCTCGACGACGCTGAGCGCGGTTTCTCTTTCATGCGCGATGGCCCGTTGGATATGCGCATGGACCCCACTCGCGGCCAGTCGGCTGCCGAGTGGCTGCAAACTGCAGAAGAAGCCGATATTGCCTGGGTGCTGAAGACCTTTGGCGAAGAGCGTTTTGCGAAACGTATTGCCCGCGCCATCGTTGAGCGTAACCGTGAACAGCCCATGACCCGCACCAAAGAACTGGCGGAAGTGGTCGCGGCGGCAACGCCGGTGAAAGACAAATTCAAACATCCCGCGACCCGTACCTTCCAGGCGGTGCGCATCTGGGTGAACAGTGAACTGGAGGAGATAGAGCAGGCGCTAAAAAGCTCGCTCAGCGTGCTGGCCCCAGGTGGGCGGCTTTCCATCATCAGTTTCCACTCGCTGGAAGACCGCATTGTGAAACGCTTTATGCGTGAGCAAAGCCGCGGTCCGCAGGTTCCGGCCGGATTACCGATGACGGAAGAGCAGCTCAAAAAACTGGGCGGCCGTGAGTTAAGAGCACTAGGCAAGTTGATGCCGGGTGAAGAAGAGGTTGCAGAGAATCCTCGTGCCCGTAGTTCAGTTCTGCGCATTGCAGAGAGGACGAACGCATGATCAGCAGAGTGACAGAAGCCCTCAGCAAAGTTAAGGGATCGATTGGAAGCAACGAGCGCCATGCCTTGCCTGGCGTGATCGGTGACGATCTTTTGCGATTTGGGAAGCTGCCACTCTGCCTGTTCATTTGCATCATTGTTACGGCGGTGACGGTGGTAACGACCGCACACCACACACGGTTACTGACCGCGCAACGTGAACAACTGGTTCTGGAGCGTGATGCGCTGGATATCGAATGGCGCAACCTGATCCTTGAGGAGAACGCGCTCGGCGATCATAGCCGGGTGGAACGGATCGCAACGGAGAAGCTGCAAATGCAGCATGTTGATCCCTCACAAGAAAATATCGTAGTGCAAAAATAAGGAAAAACGCGACGCATGAAAGCAGCGGCAAAAACGCTAAAACCAAAACGCCAGGAAGAACAGGCCAACTTTATCAGTTGGCGTTTTGCGTTGCTGTGCGGCTGCATTTTACTGGCGCTGGGTTTCCTGCTGGGTCGTGTCGCCTGGCTGCAGATTATCGCGCCGGACATGCTGGTACGTCAGGGGGACATGCGCTCGCTGCGTGTACAGGAAGTGGCGACCTCGCGCGGTATGATCACCGACCGTTCGGGGCGTCCGCTGGCCGTCAGCGTACCGGTGAAGGCTATCTGGGCCGATCCGAAAGAAGTCCATGCCGCCGGAGGCGTTAGCGTTGGCGATCGCTGGAGAGCGCTCTCTACCGCGCTGAATATCCCGCTTGATCAACTGGCTGCCCGTATCAACGCCAACCCGAAAGGGCGCTTTATCTATCTGGCGCGTCAGCTAAACCCGGATATGGCGGATTACATCAAAAAGCTGAAGCTGCCGGGGATTTATCTGCGCGAAGAATCCCGTCGGTACTATCCTTCCGGCGAAGTGACCGCTCACCTCATTGGTTTCACCAACGTGGATAGCCAGGGGATTGAAGGCGTTGAGAAGAGTTTTGACAAATGGCTCACCGGTCAACCGGGTGAGCGTATCGTGCGTAAAGACCGCTACGGTCGCGTCATTGAAGATATCTCTTCCACCGACAGTCAGGCCGCGCATAACCTCGCGCTGAGCATTGACGAACGCTTACAGGCGCTGGTGTATCGCGAACTGAATAATGCGGTGGCATTTAACAAGGCGGAATCCGGGAGCGCAGTGCTGGTGGATGTGAATACCGGTGAAGTGCTGGCAATGGCGAACAGCCCGTCCTACAACCCGAACAACCTGAGCGGTACGCAGAAAGATGTCATGCGTAACCGTACCATCACCGACGTGTTTGAGCCGGGTTCTACCGTCAAACCGATGGTGGTAATGACCGCGCTCCAGCGTGGCGTGGTGCGGGAAAACAGCGTGCTCAATACCGTTCCCTACCGAATTAACGGCCACGAAATTAAAGACGTGGCGCGCTACAGCGAATTGACCCTGACCGGGGTTTTACAGAAGTCGAGTAACGTCGGTGTTTCTAAGCTGGCGTTAGCGATGCCGTCCTCAGCGTTAGTAGATACTTACTCACGTTTTGGGCTTGGAAAGGCGACCAATTTGGGGTTGGTCGGAGAACGCAGTGGCTTATATCCTCAAAAACAACGGTGGTCTGACATAGAGAGGGCCACCTTCTCTTTCGGCTACGGGCTAATGGTAACGCCGTTACAGTTAGCGCGAGTCTACGCAACGATTGGCAGCTATGGCGTTTATCGTCCGCTGTCGATTACCAAAGTTGATCCCCCGGTTCCCGGTGAACGTATTTTCCCGGAATCGACCGTACGTACCGTTGTGCACATGATGGAAAGCGTAGCGCTGCCGGGTGGTGGTGGCGTGAAGGCGGCGATTAAAGGCTATCGTATCGCCATTAAAACCGGTACGGCGAAAAAAGTAGGCCCTGATGGCCGCTACATCAACAAATACATTGCTTATACCGCAGGCGTTGCACCTGCGAGTCAGCCGCGCTTCGCGCTGGTTGTTGTTATCAACGATCCGCAGGCGGGTAAATACTACGGCGGCGCCGTTTCCGCGCCGGTATTTGGTGCCATCATGGGCGGCGTTCTGCGTACCATGAACATCGAACCGGACGCGCTGGCAACGGGCGAAAAAAGTGAATTCGTAATTAATCAAGGCGAGGGAACAGGTGGCAGATCGTAATTTGCGCGACCTTCTTGCTCCGTGGGTAACAGGTTTACCTGCGCGAGAACTGCGAGAGATGACACTCGACAGCCGTGTGGCTGCGTCGGGCGATCTCTTTGTGGCAGTGGTTGGTCATCAGGCGGACGGGCGTCGATATATCCCGCAGGCGATAGCGCAAGGTGTGGCTGCCATTATTGCAGAGGCGAAAGATGAGGCAACCGACGGTGAAGTGCGTGAAATGCACGGCGTACCGGTTATCTATCTCAGCCAGCTTAACGAGCGTTTATCTGCACTGGCGGGCCGCTTTTATCACGAGCCATCTGAAAATATGCGTCTGGTCGGCGTAACCGGTACTAACGGTAAAACCACCACGACTCAATTGCTGGCGCAGTGGAGCCAACTGCTCGGCGAAACCAGCGCAGTGATGGGCACGGTCGGCAACGGTCTGCTCGATAAAGTGATCCCAACGGAAAATACCACCGGCTCGGCCGTTGACGTCCAGCAGGTGCTGGCGGGACTGGTCGATCAGGGCGCGACCTTATGCGCGATGGAAGTCTCTTCCCACGGTCTGGTCCAGCATCGTGTTGCGGCACTGAAATTTGCCGCCTCGGTGTTTACCAATTTAAGCCGCGATCATCTGGATTATCACGGTGATATGGAGCATTACGAAGCCGCGAAATGGCTGCTTTTCTCCACGCACCATTGCGGACAGGCGATTATCAACGCGGATGATGAAGTTGGTCGTCGTTGGCTGGCGAATCTGCCGGATGCCGTGGCCGTTTCGATGGAAGACCATATCAACCCTAACTGCCATGGCCGCTGGCTGAAAGCGGTTGAGGTCAATTATCACGACAGCGGCGCGACCATCCGCTTTGCTTCAAGCTGGGGTGAGGGTGAGATTGAAAGCCGCCTGATGGGCGCGTTTAACGTCAGCAATCTGCTGTTGGCGCTGGCCACGCTGCTGGCGTTGGGCTATCCACTGGCTGACCTGCTGAAAACCGCCGCGCGTCTGCAGCCGGTTTGTGGGCGCATGGAGGTCTTTAGCGCACCGGGTAAAACCACCGTCGTTGTCGACTACGCCCATACTCCTGATGCGCTGGAAAAAGCGTTGCAGGCGGCGCGTTTGCACTGTACCGGACAACTCTGGTGCGTCTTTGGTTGCGGCGGCGATCGCGACAAAGGAAAGCGCCCGCTGATGGGGGCGATTGCCGAAGAGTTCGCCGATATCGTGGTCGTAACGGACGACAACCCGCGTACTGAAGAGCCGCGCGCCATTATTGACGACATTCTGGCAGGCATGCTGGACGCCGGTCGGGCAAAAGTGATGGAAGGCCGTGCTGAAGCGGTGACCAACGCCATTATGCAGGCGAAAGATAACGATGTGGTGCTGGTGGCAGGTAAAGGCCACGAGGATTATCAGATTGTCGGGACTCAGCGTCTGGACTATTCCGACCGTGTAACCGCGGCACGTCTGCTGGGGGTCATCGCATGATTCGCGTAACGCTCAGCCAACTTGCCGGTATTCTCGGCGGCGAACTGAAAGGGAACGATCTGTCCCTTGATGCCGTTACCACCGATACGCGTAAGCTGACGTCAGGCTGCCTGTTTGTGGCGCTCAAAGGTGAGCGTTTTGATGCCCACGATTTTGCCGCTCAGGCAAAAGAGGGTGGGGCGGGTGCGCTGCTGGTTAGCCGTCCGCTGGCGATTGATTTGCCGCAGGTGATTGTGAAAGACACCCGTCTGGCCTTTGGCGAATTGGCCGCATGGGTGCGCGCGCAGGTTCCGGCGCGCGTGGTGGCATTAACCGGTTCGTCCGGTAAAACCTCCGTGAAAGAGATGACGGCGGCGATCCTTAGCCAGTGTGGCAACACGCTCTATACCGCGGGCAACCTTAATAACGACATCGGTGTGCCGATGACGTTGCTGCGCTTAACCCAGGATGACGACTACGCCGTGATTGAATTAGGCGCTAACCATCAGGGCGAAATTGCCTGGACCGCCGGTCTGACACGTCCGGAAGCGGCGCTGGTCAACAACCTGGCAGCGGCGCATCTGGAGGGCTTCGGCTCTCTGGCGGGAGTGGCGAAAGCGAAAGGTGAAATTTTTACCGGCCTGCCTGAAAACGGCATTGCCATTATGAATGCCGATAACAATGACTGGCTGAACTGGCAGAGCATCATCGGCGATCGTAAAGTCTGGCGTTTTTCACCGAATGCCGCCAACAGCGATTTCACGGCGACCAATGTGCATGTGACGTCACACGGCACCGAGTTTTTACTGCAAACGCCTGGCGGGAGCATTGATGTACTGCTGCCGTTGCCGGGGCGTCACAATATCGCCAATGCGCTGGCGGCGGCTGCACTGTCGATGGCCGTTGGCGCGACACTGGATGCGATTAAAACCGGTCTGGCGAATTTAAAAGCGGTACCGGGACGTCTGTTCCCTGTCCAGTTGGCGGAAAACCAACTGCTGCTCGATGATTCGTATAACGCCAACGTCGGATCAATGACCGCCGCGGTACAGGTACTGTCCGAAATGCCGGGTTACCGTGTGCTGGTTGTCGGCGATATGGCCGAGCTGGGCGCAGAGAGCGAAGCCTGTCATGTGCAGGTCGGTGAGGCGGCGAAAGCGGCGGGCATCGACTGCGTATTGAGTTCAGGGAAACTGAGCAAGGCTATCAGCGACGCGAGCGGCGTCGGCGAACATTTTGCGGATAAGCCCGCGCTGATCGCACGTCTGCAGGCGCTGATTGCAGAGCAACAGATCATTACCATTTTAGTGAAGGGTTCACGTAGTGCCGCCATGGAAGAGGTCGTACGCGCATTACAGGAGAAAGGATCATGTTAGTTTGGCTGGCCGAACATTTGGTCAAATATTATTCCGGCTTTAACGTCTTTTCTTATCTGACGTTTCGCGCCATTGTCAGCCTGCTGACCGCGCTGTTCATCTCATTGTGGATGGGCCCGCGCATGATCGCCCGCCTGCAAAAGCTCTCCTTCGGCCAGGTCGTGCGTAACGACGGTCCGGAGTCTCACTTCAGCAAACGGGGCACGCCGACGATGGGCGGGATCATGATCCTCACCGCGATCGTCATTTCTGTTCTGCTATGGGCCTATCCGTCAAACCCGTACGTCTGGTGCGTGTTGGTGGTGTTGATTGGCTACGGCATTATCGGCTTCGTTGATGACTATCGTAAAGTGGTCCGTAAAGACACTAAAGGCCTGATCGCACGCTGGAAATACTTCTGGATGTCGGTCATTGCGCTGGGCGTCGCCTTCGCACTGTATCTCGCCGGGAAAGATACGCCGGCGACGGAACTGGTGGTGCCGTTCTTCAAAGACGTCATGCCACAACTCGGACTGTTCTACGTTCTGCTGGCGTACTTTGTGATTGTCGGCACCGGCAACGCGGTGAACCTGACCGACGGTCTGGATGGCCTGGCGATTATGCCAACCGTCTTCGTCGCGGGTGGCTTTGCGCTGGTCGCGTGGGCGACCGGGAACATGAATTTTGCCAGCTATCTGCATATTCCTTACTTACGCCATGCCGGTGAACTGGTGATCGTCTGTACGGCGATTGTCGGCGCGGGCTTAGGTTTTCTGTGGTTTAACACCTATCCGGCTCAGGTCTTCATGGGCGACGTCGGATCGCTGGCGCTGGGCGGCGCGCTCGGCATTATCGCCGTGCTGCTGCGTCAGGAATTCCTGCTGGTGATTATGGGCGGGGTGTTTGTGGTGGAGACCCTGTCGGTCATATTGCAGGTCGGCTCCTTCAAGCTGCGCGGTCAACGTATCTTCCGCATGGCACCGATTCATCACCACTATGAACTGAAAGGCTGGCCGGAACCGCGTGTGATTGTGCGCTTCTGGATTATTTCGCTGATGCTGGTCCTGATTGGCCTGGCAACGCTGAAGGTACGTTAATCATGGCTGATTACCAGGGTAAAAACGTCGTCATTATCGGTCTGGGGTTAACCGGACTCTCTTGCGTGGACTTTTTCCTCGCCCGCGGCGTAACCCCTCGAGTGATGGATACCCGTGCGACACCACCGGGACTGGATAAGTTACCGGAAGCCGTAGAGCGCCATATCGGCAGTCTGAACGACGACTGGTTGCTGGCTGCGGATCTGATTGTGGCAAGCCCTGGTATCGCCCTCGCGCATCCATCACTGAGCGCTGCGGCTGATGCGGGCGTTGAGATCGTTGGTGATATCGAACTGTTCTGCCGTGAAGCGTTGGCACCGATTGTCGCGATCACCGGTTCGAACGGGAAAAGCACCGTCACCACGCTGGTGGGTGAAATGGCGAAAGCGGCAGGTGTGAACGTCGGCGTTGGCGGCAACATTGGGCTGCCCGCGCTGATGCTGCTGGATGCGGAACGCGAACTGTATGTCCTTGAGCTCTCCAGCTTCCAGCTAGAGACCACGTTCAGCCTGCAGGCGGCAGCTGCCACTATTCTGAACGTCACCGAAGATCATATGGACAGGTATCCGTTTGGTTTACAACAGTATCGCGCGGCAAAACTGCGTGTTTACGAGAATGCGAAAGTCTGTGTGGTCAATGCCGATGATGCGTTAACGATGCCGATCCGTGGTGCCGATGAGCGCTGCGTGAGTTTTGGTGTCAACATGGGTGATTATCACCTTAACCGTCAACAGGGTGAAACCTGGCTGCGGGTGAAGGGTGAGAAAGTGCTGAATGTGAAAGAGATGAAGCTTTCCGGTCAGCATAACTACACCAACGCCCTGGCAGCGCTGGCGCTGGCGGATGCGGTAGGTTTACCGCGCGCCAGCAGCCTGAAAGCGCTGACGACGTTCACCGGTCTGGCGCATCGTTTTCAGTTGGCGCTGGAGCATAACGGCGTGCGCTGGATTAACGACTCAAAAGCGACCAACGTCGGCAGCACTGAAGCTGCGCTGAACGGCCTGCACGTTGACGGTACGCTGCATCTGCTGTTGGGCGGCGATGGTAAATCAGCGGACTTCTCTTCGCTGAGTCGCTATCTGGAAGGCGATCGCGTGCGTTTGTACTGCTTTGGCCGCGATGGTGCGCAGCTGGCTGCGCTGCGTCCGGAGATAGCAGAGCAAACTGAGACCATGGAAGAGGCGATGCGTCTGTTGGCGCCGCGTGTGAAACCAGGCGATATGGTGCTGTTGTCACCGGCCTGTGCCAGCCTCGACCAGTTTAAGAATTTTGAGCAACGGGGCGATGTCTTTACCCGTCTGGCGAAGGAGTTGGGTTGATGCGTTTATCTCTCCCTCGCCTGAGACTGCCGCGCCTGCCGGGATTTGGCATCCTGGGATGGATCTTTGCGGCGCTTAAGGGCTGGGTGATGGGCTCGCGAGACAAAGATTCCGACAGTCTGATCATGTACGATCGCGTGCTGCTGTGGCTGACGTTAGGCCTCGCGGCGATCGGTTTTGTCATGGTGACGTCGGCATCCATGCCGGTAGGACAACGTCTGGCGGGCGATCCGTTCCTGTTTGCCAAGCGCGATGCGCTCTATATTTTTCTGGCATTTTGTCTGGCGATGATCACGCTGCGTCTGCCCATGGAGTTCTGGCAGAAGTACAGCACCACGATGCTGATCGCCTCGATAATCATGCTGTTGATCGTCCTGGTGGTGGGGAGTTCGGTGAATGGGGCATCGCGTTGGATCGCATTAGGTCCTCTGCGTATTCAGCCTGCGGAATTTACCAAGCTGTCGCTGTTTTGCTATCTCGCGAACTATCTGGTGCGCAAGGTTGACGAAGTTCGTAATAACCTGCGTGGCTTCCTTAAGCCGATGGGCGTGATTCTGGTGCTGGCGATCCTGCTGCTGGCACAGCCCGATCTCGGTACGGTGGTGGTGCTATTCGTGACCACGCTGGCGATGCTGTTTCTGGCCGGGGCGAAGTTGTGGCAGTTCATTGCCATTATCGGCATGGGAATTTCAGCGGTCGTGCTGCTGATCCTCGCCGAGCCTTATCGTATTCGCCGCGTGACCTCGTTCTGGAACCCGTGGGAGGATCCGTTTGGTAGCGGATACCAGCTCACCCAGTCACTGATGGCGTTCGGGCGCGGTGAAATGTGGGGACAAGGACTGGGCAACTCGGTACAGAAACTGGAGTATCTGCCGGAAGCGCATACCGACTTCATCTTCGCCATCATTGGGGAAGAACTGGGTTATATCGGTGTGGTATTGGCGCTTTTAATGGTATTCTTCGTCGCTTTTCGCGCGATGTCGATTGGCCGCAAAGCGCTGGAGATCGACCACCGTTTTTCCGGATTTTTGGCCTGTTCCATCGGTATTTGGTTTAGTTTTCAGGCACTGGTGAACGTCGGCGCGGCGGCAGGCATGCTGCCAACTAAAGGTCTGACGCTGCCGCTCATCAGTTATGGTGGCTCGAGTTTGCTGATTATGTCGACAGCCATCATGTTTTTGTTGCGAATTGATTATGAAACGCGTCTGGAAAAAGCACAGGCGTTTACACGAGGTTCACGATGAGTGGTCAAGCGAAGCGGTTAATGGTGATGGCGGGCGGTACCGGTGGACATGTGTTCCCGGGGCTGGCGGTCGCGCACCATTTAATGGACCAGGGCTGGGAAGTTCGCTGGCTCGGCACCGCTGACCGTATGGAAGCGGATTTAGTCCCTAAGCATGGCATCGACATTGACTTCATCCGCATCTCAGGACTGCGCGGCAAAGGCGTGAAAGCGCTGTTGGCCGCCCCTTTGCGTATTTTCAACGCATGGCGTCAGGCGCGCGCAATCATGAAAAGTTTTAAACCCGACGTTGTGCTGGGGATGGGCGGTTATGTTTCCGGTCCCGGCGGTCTGGCCGCGTGGTCTCTGGGGATTCCGGTCGTGCTGCATGAGCAAAACGGTATCGCCGGGTTAACCAACAAATGGCTGGCGAAAATTGCCACTAAGGTCATGCAGGCGTTCCCTGGCGCGTTCCCGAATGCGGAAGTGGTCGGTAACCCGGTGCGCACCGACGTGCTGGCGTTGCCGCTGCCGCAGGCGCGTCTGGTCGGACGTGAAGGTCCGATTCGCGTGTTGGTGGTCGGGGGATCGCAGGGCGCTCGCGTGCTGAATCAGACCCTGCCGCAGGTTGCCGCCAGACTGGGCGATGCGGTGACTATCTGGCATCAGAGCGGAAAAGGCGCACAGCAGACCGTAGAACAAGCCTATGCCGACGCGGGACAACCGCAGCATAAGGTGACGGAATTTATTGATGACATGGCGGCCGCCTATGCGTGGGCCGACGTGGTGGTTTGCCGTTCTGGCGCATTAACGGTGAGTGAAATTGCCGCTGCCGGTTTACCTGCGCTGTTTGTGCCATTTCAACATAAAGACCGACAGCAGTACTGGAATGCGTTGCCGCTGGAGAAAGCGGGCGCCGCCAAAATTCTCGAGCAGCCGCAGTTTACTGTGGATGCCGTCGCCAGCACCCTGTCCGGGTGGTCGCGAGAAAGCTTGTTAACCATGGCAGAACGTGCCCGCGCTGCATCCATTCCGGATGCCACCGAGCGTGTTGCAACTGAAGTGAGCCGGGCTGCCCGGGCGTAATTGTGGCGGTGCCTTTTGCATCGCAGAATTTATTGAAGTTAATGGCGTAAAGAATGAATACACAACAATTGGCAAAACTGCGTTCCATCGTGCCCGAAATGCGTCGCGTTCGGCACATTCACTTTGTCGGCATCGGTGGTGCCGGTATGGGCGGTATTGCCGAAGTTCTGGCCAATGAAGGGTATCAGATCAGTGGTTCCGATTTAGCGCCAAACCCGGTGACGCAGCAGTTGATGAACCTGGGGGCAACGATTTATTTCAACCATCGCCCGGAAAACGTGCGTGATGCGAGCGTGGTTGTGGTCTCCAGCGCCATCTCTGCCGATAACCCGGAAATTATGGCGGCGCACGAAGCGCGTATTCCGGTGATCCGTCGTGCGGAGATGCTGGCGGAGTTGATGCGTTTTCGCCACGGCATCGCGATTGCCGGGACGCACGGTAAGACGACCACAACTGCGATGGTCTCCAGTATTTACGCGGAAGCGGGGCTGGATCCGACCTTCGTTAACGGCGGTCTGGTGAAAGCGGCAGGTGTTCACGCGCGCCTGGGCCATAGCCGTTACTTAATTGCGGAAGCGGATGAGAGCGATGCGTCGTTCCTGCATCTGCAACCGATGGTGGCGATTGTCACCAACATCGAAGCCGATCACATGGATACCTACCATGGCGACTTCGAAAATCTTAAGCAGACGTTTATTAATTTCCTGCATAACCTGCCGTTTTATGGTCGTGCGGTGATGTGCGTTGACGACCCGGTGATCCGCGAGCTACTGCCGCGCGTGGGCCGTCAGACCACGACGTACGGCTTTAGCGATGATGCTGATGTTCGCGTCGAAGATTATCAGCAGGTGGGCCCGCAGGGGCACTTTATCCTGCTGCGCCAGGGGATGCCTGACCTGCGCGTAACGCTGAATGCGCCAGGTCGCCATAATGCCCTGAACGCGGCGGCTGCCGTGGCGGTGGCAACGGAAGAAGGTATTGCAGACGACGCGATCCTGCGCGCGTTGGAAAGCTTCCAGGGTACCGGTCGTCGTTTCGACTTCCTCGGTGAATACCCGCTTGAGCCGGTTAACGGCAAAGCCGGTACGGCAATGCTGGTGGATGATTACGGTCACCACCCGACGGAAGTGGACGCGACAATTAAAGCTGCACGTGCGGGCTGGCCGGACAAAAATCTGGTGATGCTGTTTCAGCCGCACCGTTTCACGCGTACGCGTGACCTGTATGACGATTTTGCCAACGTGCTGACCCAGGTTGATGCGTTGCTGATGCTGGATGTGTACGCGGCGGGCGAAGCGCCGATTCCGGGGGCGGACAGCCGCTCGCTGTGCCGCACCATTCGCGGTCGCGGGAAAATCGACCCGATTCTGGTTTCCGATCCGGCGCAGGTTGCGCAAATGCTGGCACCGGTATTGACCGGCAACGATTTGATTCTGGTGCAGGGCGCGGGAAATATCGGCAAAATCGCGCGTTCCTTAGCTGAAATCAAATTGAAGCCGCAAATTCAGGAGGACGAACAACATGGCTGATAAAATCGCGGTCCTGCTGGGCGGTACCTCCGCTGAACGTGACGTGTCGCTGAATTCCGGTACGGCGGTGCTGGCCGGATTACGTGAAGGTGGCGTGGATGCGCATCCGGTCGATCCGAAAGAGGTCGACGTTACGCTGTTGAAGTCGATGGGCTTTCAGAAAGTCTTTATCGCCCTGCATGGACGTGGCGGGGAAGATGGAACCTTACAGGGGTTGCTGGAACTGGTTGGCTTGCCTTATACCGGCAGCGGCGTGATGGCATCGGCGATCTCCATGGATAAACTGCGCAGCAAGTTCCTGTGGCAGGGCGCGGGGTTACCCGTTGCGCCGTGGGTCGCGTTAGAGCGTGCTCAGTTTGAAAAAGGTCTTAACGAAGAACAGGTTACGCAAATTTCTGCGCTGGGTTTACCGCTGATTGTGAAGCCCAGCCGTGAAGGCTCCAGCGTGGGAATGTCGAAAGTGTCAGAATATGACGCTTTACAGGATGCATTAATGCTGGCTTTTCAGCATGATGAAGACGTTCTGATCGAGAAATGGCTCAGCGGTCCGGAATTTACGGTAGCGATACTGGGTGAAGAAATTTTACCCGCAATTCGTATCCAACCCGCTGGAACCTTCTATGATTATGAGGCGAAGTATCTGTCTGATGAAACACAGTATTTCTGCCCGGCAGGTCTGGAACGTGAACAAGAAGCTATTTTGCAGGCATTAGTGCTGAAAGCGTGGACAACCCTGGGCTGTAAAGGTTGGGGGCGTATTGACGTCATGCAGGATAGCGATGGCCAGTTTTATCTGCTGGAAGCAAATACCTCTCCGGGTATGACCAGCCACAGCCTGGTGCCGATGGCGGCGCGTCAGGCGGGGATGAATTTCTCGCAGTTGGTGGTACGAATTCTGGAGTTGGCGGACTGATATGTCGCAGGCAGCGCTGAACACGCGAAACAGTGAAGAAGAGGTTTCTTCCTCACGTCGCAATAATGGAATGCGTCTTGCAGGTATTTTCTTCCTGCTGACGGTGCTGTGTACCGTGCTGGTCAGCGGCTGGGTCGTGTTGGGGTGGATGGAAGATGCGCAGCGTTTGCCGCTGTCAAAGCTGGTGTTAACCGGTGAACGCCATTACACGAAGAATGATGATATTCGCCAGTCGATTCTGGCGTTAGGCGCACCGGGTACTTTTATGACTCAGGATGTGAATATCATCCAGAGTCAGATCGAACGCTTGCCGTGGATTAAGCAGGCCAGCGTCAGAAAGCAATGGCCTGATGAATTGAAGATTCATCTGGTTGAATATGTGCCGATTGCGCGTTGGAATGATCAGCATATGGTAGACGCCGAAGGAAATGCCTTCAGCGTGCCGGCCGATCGCACCAGCAAGCAGGTTTTACCCATGTTATCTGGCCCGGAAGGCAGCGCGAGTGAAGTGTTGCAGGGGTATCGTGACATGTCACAGGTGCTGGCGAAGGACCGGTTTACCCTGAAGGAAGCGGCAATGACCGCACGTCGCTCCTGGCAGTTGACGCTCAATAACGATATTAAGCTCAACCTTGGCCGGGGTGACACGATGAAACGTTTGGCTCGCTTTGTAGAACTTTACCCGGTTTTACAGCAGCAGGCGCAAACCGATGGCAAACGGATTAGCTACGTTGATTTGCGTTATGACTCAGGAGCGGCAGTAGGGTGGGTTCCCTTACCTCCTGAGGAATCTAATCAGCAACAGAATCAGGTACAGGCAGAACAACAATGATCAAGGCGACGGACAGAAAACTGGTAGTTGGACTGGAGATTGGCACCGCGAAGGTTGCCGCTTTAGTAGGGGAAGTTCTGCCCGACGGTATGGTCAATATCATTGGCGTGGGCAGTTGCCCGTCACGCGGGATGGATAAAGGCGGGGTTAATGACCTCGAATCCGTGGTGAAATGTGTGCAGCGCGCCATTGATCAGGCAGAACTGATGGCGGATTGCCAAATCTCCTCGGTCTATCTGGCGCTTTCGGGCAAACATATTAGCTGTCAGAATGAAATCGGCATGGTGCCGATTTCAGAAGAAGAAGTGACGCAGGAAGACGTGGAAAACGTCGTGCATACCGCGAAGTCAGTGCGCGTTCGCGATGAGCACCGTGTACTGCACGTGATCCCGCAGGAATATGCGATTGACTACCAGGAAGGCATCAAAAATCCTGTCGGTCTTTCCGGTGTTCGTATGCAGGCAAAAGTGCATTTGATCACCTGCCACAACGATATGGCGAAAAACATTGTTAAAGCCGTGGAACGTTGTGGCCTGAAAGTTGACCAACTGATATTTGCCGGACTGGCGGCCAGTTATTCCGTATTGACGGAAGATGAACGTGAACTGGGCGTCTGCGTCGTCGATATTGGTGGTGGTACAATGGACATCGCCGTTTATACTGGCGGGGCTTTGCGCCACACCAAAGTGATCCCTTATGCAGGGAATGTGGTTACCAGCGACATTGCGTATGCCTTCGGTACGCCGCCGAGTGATGCCGAAGCGATTAAAGTTCGCCATGGCTGCGCGCTGGGATCCATCGTCGGGAAAGATGAAAGCGTTGAAGTGCCAAGCGTGGGTGGACGTCCGCCGCGCAGTCTGCAACGACAGACGTTGGCAGAGGTGATTGAGCCGCGTTATACCGAACTGCTCAACCTGGTCAACGAAGAGATATTGCAATTACAGGAACAACTTCGCCAGCAGGGTGTGAAACATCATCTGGCGGCGGGGATTGTACTGACCGGTGGCGCGGCGCAAATTGAAGGTCTTGCCGCCTGTGCCCAGCGCGTGTTCCATACGCAAGTGCGTATCGGTGCGCCGCTGAATATTACCGGTTTGACGGATTACGCTCAGGAGCCGTATTACTCAACGGCGGTGGGGCTGCTTCACTACGGGAAAGAGTCCCATTTAAGTGGCGAAGCTGAAGTAGAGAAACGTGTTACGGCTTCAGTTGGCTCTTGGATTAAACGTCTTAACAGCTGGCTGCGAAAAGAGTTTTAATTTTTTATGAGGCCGGCGAAAATTACGGCCTCAGGCGACAGGCACAACGGAGAGAGAAACTATGTTTGAACCTATGGAACTGACCAACGACGCGGTGATTAAAGTCATCGGCGTCGGTGGCGGCGGCGGTAATGCCGTTGAACACATGGTGCGCGAGCGCATTGAGGGTGTTGAATTCTTCGCGGTAAATACCGACGCTCAGGCGTTGCGAAAGACGGCGGTTGGCCAGACTATCCAGATCGGTAGCGGGATTACCAAAGGTCTGGGGGCGGGTGCAAACCCGGAAGTCGGTCGCAATGCAGCGGACGAAGATCGTGAAGCTTTGCGTGCAGCGCTTGACGGTGCAGACATGGTGTTTATCGCAGCAGGCATGGGCGGCGGTACCGGCACCGGTGCAGCGCCAGTGGTTGCTGAAGTGGCTAAAGATTTAGGGATCCTGACCGTTGCGGTTGTGACCAAGCCTTTCAATTTTGAAGGCAAAAAGCGTATGGCTTTCGCGGAACAGGGGATCACTGAGCTGTCCAAGCATGTGGACTCGCTGATCACCATCCCGAACGACAAACTGCTGAAAGTGCTGGGTCGCGGTATCTCATTGCTTGACGCGTTTGGTGCGGCGAACGACGTGCTGAAAGGCGCAGTGCAGGGTATCGCCGAACTGATTACCCGTCCGGGTCTGATGAACGTCGACTTTGCAGACGTGCGCACCGTGATGTCCGAAATGGGCTACGCGATGATGGGTTCTGGCGTAGCGAGCGGTGAAGACCGCGCGGAAGAAGCCGCTGAAATGGCGATCTCCTCTCCGTTGCTGGAAGATATCGATCTGTCTGGGGCGCGTGGCGTGCTGGTCAACATCACGGCGGGCTTCGACCTGCGTCTGGATGAGTTCGAAACTGTGGGTAACACCATCCGTGCTTTTGCATCGGATAACGCGACCGTGGTGATCGGTACTTCCCTGGACCCGGATATGAACGACGAACTGCGTGTCACCGTGGTAGCAACCGGTATTGGTATGGACAAGCGTCCTGAAATCACTCTGGTCACCAACAAACAGGTGCAGCAGCCGGTGATGGATCGTTACCAGCAGCACGGCATGGCGCCGTTGACGCAAGAGCAGAAACCGGTCGCAAAAGTGGTGAACGACAATACGCCGCAAACCGCGAAAGAGCCGGATTATCTGGATATCCCTGCGTTCCTGCGTAAGCAAGCCGATTAAGAATAGGCTGGAATTTGGGATTCGAGGCTCTTTGTGCTAAACTGGCCCACCGAATGTATAGTACACTTCGGTTGGATAGGTAATTTGGCGAGATTATACGATGATCAAACAAAGGACACTTAAACGTATCGTTCAGGCGACTGGCGTCGGTTTGCATACCGGCAAGAAAGTCACCCTGACATTACGCCCTGCGCCGGCCAACACCGGGGTCATCTATCGTCGCACCGACTTGAATCCACCGGTAGATTTCCCGGCCGATGCCAAATCTGTGCGTGATACCATGCTCTGTACGTGTCTGGTTAACGAGCATGATGTACGGATTTCAACCGTAGAGCACCTTAATGCTGCTCTGGCGGGTCTGGGTATCGATAACATCGTTATCGAAGTTGATGCTCCGGAAATCCCGATCATGGATGGCAGTGCTGCTCCGTTCGTCTACCTGCTGCTTGACGCCGGTATTGAAGAACTGAACAGCGCCAAGAAATTTGTTCGCATCAAAGAGACCGTTCGAGTCGAAGATGGTGACAAGTGGGCCGAGTTCAGACCGTACAATGGTTTTACGTTGGATTTCACTATCGACTTTAACCATCCGGCGATCGACTCCAGCACTCAGCGCTATGCGATGAACTTCTCTGCTGATGCGTTCATGCGCCAGATTAGCCGCGCGCGTACTTTCGGTTTCATGCGTGATATCGAATATCTGCAGTCCCGTGGCCTGTGCCTGGGCGGCAGCTTCGATTGTGCCATCGTTGTTGACGATTATCGCGTACTGAACGAAGACGGCCTGCGTTTTGAAGATGAATTCGTTCGTCACAAAATGCTCGACGCTATTGGCGACCTGTTCATGTGTGGTCACAACATTATCGGTGCATTTACCGCGTATAAATCCGGTCATGCATTGAATAACAAATTGCTGCAGGCTGTCCTGGCAAAACAGGAAGCCTGGGAATTTGTGACCTTCCAGGACGATGCAGAACTGCCGCTGGCTTTCAAAGCGCCTTCGACCGTACTGGCATAACGACACAGGTTGTCGCATAAATTCGACTGGTTAATCTGGCACTCTCTCCGGCCAGGTGAGCCAGTCGTTTTTTTTGGCATCTTTTTGCCCTGTCTGTCGTCAAAGTCGTCATTCGGTATTGTTCTTTAGCGTGCTGAATCGCGATGCCGTGCGAACGCTGCTTTCTTAAGCACTTTTACCTGCAACTTCTCATCAATACTGCTGTAGTGCCTGCGCATTAATGATAAGATTTGTGCGCAAAAAAACGTTTTGAATAATACGATTGGGATGGCAATAACGTGAGTGGAATACTGACGCGCTGGCGACAGTTAGGTAGACGCTACTTCTGGCCGCATCTCTTATTAGGGATGGTCGCGGCAAGTTTTGGCCTGCCTGCGCTCGGAAGCACCGTTGAGCCGACTACGCCTGCAAAGGCGGCAGCAAGCAGCCACGAGCAACGCGTTAAAGTCAATTTCAGCCAGCTGGCGCTGCTGGAAACGAGCAACCGCCGCCCCAATTTTACCGTCGACTACTGGCATCAGCATGCTATTCGCACGGTCATCCGTCATCTTTCCTTCGCAATGGCCCCGCAGGCGCTGCCCGTTGCGGAAGAGCCGTTACCGCTTCAGGCGCATCATTTAGCCTTACTGAATACGCTCAGCGCGATGCTGACTCAGGAAGGTACGCCTTCGGCAAGTGCGCCGTGCGTAACGTATGCCCATTTTACACCTCAGGCCGTATTCACCGTTCCCGCCTGGATCAGTCAGGCGCAGGGGATTCGCGCCGGCCCTCAACGCCTCAGCTAAAAAAACCAATAAACTTCAACTAATTATTATGACCCCACATCGCGGGGCGTTTGAGATTTCAATATGCTAATCAAATTATTAACGAAAGTATTCGGTAGCCGTAACGATCGTACGTTGCGTCGTATGCGTAAAGCGGTTGCAGCGATCAATGCCATGGAACCGGAGATGGAAAAACTCTCCGATGACGAACTGAAGGCAAAAACCAGTGAATTCCGCGCGCGTCTGGAAAAAGGCGAAAGCGTAGAGAGCCTGATCCCGGAAGCCTTTGCCGTCGTACGTGAAGCCAGTAAACGCGTCTTTGGTATGCGTCACTTCGACGTTCAGTTGCTCGGGGGGATGGTACTTAACGAGCGCTGCATCGCGGAAATGCGTACCGGTGAAGGTAAAACCCTAACCGCAACCCTGCCCGCTTACCTGAACGCGCTGAGCGGCAAAGGCGTTCACGTGGTTACCGTGAACGACTATCTGGCGCAGCGTGACGCCGAAAACAACCGTCCGCTGTTCGAATTCCTCGGTATGACCGTTGGCATCAACCTGCCGGGCATGCCTGCGCCAGCCAAGCGCGAAGCTTACGCCGCGGACATCACTTATGGCACCAACAACGAATATGGCTTTGACTACCTGCGTGACAACATGGCGTTCAGCCCTGAAGAGCGCGTACAGCGTAAACTGCACTATGCGCTGGTGGATGAAGTCGACTCCATCCTGATCGATGAAGCGCGTACTCCGCTGATCATTTCCGGCCCGGCTGAAGACAGCTCGGAAATGTACAAGAAAGTGAACAAAATCATCCCGTATCTGATTCGCCAGGAGAAAGAAGACTCCGACAGCTTCCAGGGGGAAGGCCACTTCTCTGTGGATGAAAAAGCGCGTCAGGTCAACCTGACCGAACGCGGTCTGGTGCTGATTGAAGAACTGCTGGTGAAAGAAGGCATTATGGATGAGGGTGAGTCTCTGTACTCGCCGGGTAACATCATGCTGATGCACCACGTGACCGCTGCACTGCGCGCACACGCGCTGTTCACTCGCGACGTTGACTATATCGTGAAAGACGGCGAAGTCATCATCGTTGACGAACATACCGGTCGTACCATGCAGGGCCGTCGCTGGTCTGATGGTCTGCACCAGGCTGTTGAAGCGAAAGAGGGCGTGGAAATCCAGAACGAGAACCAGACGCTGGCCTCGATCACCTTCCAGAACTACTTCCGTCTGTATGAAAAACTGGCCGGTATGACCGGTACCGCAGATACTGAAGCGTTTGAGTTCAGCTCAATCTACAAACTGGATACCGTGGTGGTGCCGACCAACCGTCCGATGATCCGTAAGGACATGCCGGATCTGGTCTACATGACCGAAGCGGAAAAAATTCAGGCCATCATTGAAGATATTAAAGAACGTTCCGCCAATGGTCAGCCGGTGCTGGTGGGGACTATCTCCATCGAGAAATCCGAAGTGGTTTCTAACGAACTGACTAAAGCCGGTATCAAACACAACGTTCTGAACGCCAAATTCCACGCCAACGAAGCGGCTATCGTCGCGCAAGCGGGCTATCCGGCAGCCGTGACCATCGCCACTAACATGGCTGGTCGTGGTACGGATATCGTGCTGGGCGGTAGCTGGCAGGCAGAAGTGGCCGCGCTGGAAAACCCAACGCCTGAGCAGATTGCACAGATTAAAGCTGACTGGCAGGTTCGTCATGAAGCCGTTCTGGCGTCCGGTGGTCTGCACATCATCGGTACTGAGCGTCATGAATCTCGTCGTATCGATAACCAGCTGCGCGGTCGTTCCGGTCGTCAGGGGGATGCGGGTTCTTCGCGTTTCTACCTGTCGATGGAAGATGCGTTGATGCGTATTTTTGCCTCTGACCGCGTGTCCGGCATGATGCGTAAACTGGGAATGAAACAGGGCGAAGCTATTGAGCACCCGTGGGTCACCAAAGCGATTGCCAACGCGCAGCGTAAAGTGGAAAGCCGCAACTTCGATATTCGTAAGCAACTGCTGGAATATGATGATGTTGCTAACGACCAGCGTCGTGCTATCTATTCCCAGCGTAACGAACTGCTGGACGTGAGCGACGTTAGCGAAACGATCAACAGCATTCGTGAAGACGTGTTCAAAGCCACCATTGATGCTTACATTCCGCCGCAGTCTCTGGAAGAAATGTGGGATATCCCGGGTCTACAGGAACGCCTGAAAAATGACTTCGATCTGGAGATGCCGATCGCTGAATGGCTGGACAAAGAACCGGAACTGCATGAAGAGACGCTGCGTGAGCGTATCCTGGCGCAGGCCATCGAAGTGTATCAGCGCAAAGAAGAGGTGGTTGGCGCAGAAATGATGCGTCATTTCGAAAAAGGCGTCATGCTGCAAACGCTTGATTCCCTGTGGAAAGAACACCTGGCGGCGATGGATTACCTGCGTCAGGGTATCCACCTGCGTGGCTATGCGCAGAAAGATCCGAAGCAGGAATATAAGCGCGAATCCTTCTCGATGTTTGCCTCCATGCTGGAAACACTGAAGTACGAAGTGATCAGTACGCTGAGCAAAGTTCAGGTACGCATGCCGGAAGAAGTCGAAGCGATGGAACAGCAGCGTCGTGAAGAAGCGGAACGCTTAGCGCAGATGCAGCAACTGAGCCATCAGGACGACGATAGTGCCGCAGCGGCCGATCTGGCGGCGCAAACGGGCGAACGTAAAGTGGGTCGTAACGATCCATGTCCGTGTGGTTCCGGTAAAAAATACAAACAGTGCCACGGCCGTCTGAGCTAAGATCTGAATAATAACGATGAGGCGCAGGAAACTGCGCCTTTTTTATGGATACGACAATATGAAAAAACTGAACATCGCCGTCGGGATTATCCGTAATCCGTATAATGAAATCTTTATCACCCAGCGTGCGGCCGATGCGCACATGGCGAACAAACTGGAATTTCCTGGCGGCAAGATTGAAGCCGGAGAGACACCGGAACAGGCGCTGAGCCGCGAGCTACAGGAAGAGGTGGGAATTACGCCGGTAGGCGCCACGCTTTTTGAGAAACTGGAGTATCAGTTTCCGGACAGGCATATCACGCTGTGGTTCTGGCTGGTCGAAAGTTGGAAAGGCGAGCCGTGGGGAAAAGAGGGGCAGCCCGGAAAATGGATTGCCGCCGGGACGTTGCAGGCGGAGGATTTCCCTCCGGCGAATGAACCGGTCATCATGAAGTTAGTTCAAACCGCACAGGCCTGATAAGGCGACGCCGGGCTCCGGCAAATCACGGCGGGGGCGTAGTGTCCCCCATACCGTCTGTGCTTACTCTTTCGTTTCACTCCAGTCGTCGCTATCGGACAGATCGCCACTGCTGGCGATGCGTTTCTCTTCAGCGGCCCACTCACCTAAATCGATCAACTGGCAACGCTTGGAACAAAATGGGCGGAATGGACTGACTTCACCCCATACAACCGTTTTGCCGCAGGTAGGGCAGTTTACGGTGATCGTCTCTGACATTTTAACTCCTTAACAGCAGGCCAGTTCGAAATCGAGGCGTTCAGGTACCACGCCATTGTCGCTATCGAGCGGCATAAAACGGATCGCAAAACGGCTTTTGTGGCCTGAAATCTGCGGATAAAGCTGTAAACCCAGCGGCAACTGCAGGCGCAGTAAATCCGCGTCCTCCCCGTTGTCCTGATAAAATCCGTTCAGACTGGTTTGTTTACGAAACGGTGCCGAGTTGCGAATGAGATCAAGGATCAGGGTCAACGCCTGATTCAGCGGGTTCAGACTGGCAAGCCAGCTATCGACCTGAGCATCGCGCTGCGCCTGTGGCATATGCAGCCAGATATGCAGCGTCGGTAAATCAAAGCTACAGCAGCCACCAGGAATGCTCAGACGCTGGCGCACCAGGGCAATCAGCCGGTCCTCACGCAAAAATTGCCCCATGCGTGGCGCGGAAATCAAAATGCTGCCGGCCGTTTTTAACTGCTGGCGCAGTGCATCAATACGGCTCTGGTCGACGCCCGGCACTTCAATCCATGCCTGAAGTTTACGCTGTTGGCGCTCAAGCTCTTTCAGTAATTCTGTACGCACTTCACCACGTTCGAATACGTCCAACAAATCTCCGGCATTACGAAAGAAGTGCAGGGCATCGGAATGATCTGCGATCGGTAAGCGAGAGGAGAGTTGTTGAATCAAAAACTCGATGCGCAACCATGTGCGCATCTTCTCATTGAGTGGGTGTTCAAAAAGGACCTGGGTGTGCATTACGGTTTTTCCTGTGAGACAAACTGCGACGCAAGCTGGAGATAACGTGCGTGCAGGCGGGCGACATCCGACATGATGGAATCTGGTGCGCCATTATTATCAATAACATCGTCTGCCACGGCAAGGCGCGCTTCACGCGACGCCTGGGCAGCGAGAATCTGTTCAACGTGCGCGCGCGTAACGTCGTCGCGCTGCATCGTCCGGGAAAGCTGCGTCTCGGGGGTGACATCTACCACGAGCACGCGATTTGCCTGGCGATAAAGGCCGTTTTCAACCAGTAATGGCACCACCCACAGCACATACGCAGACGTCGCCTGTTGAAACTGACGTCGGGTCTCCTGCTGGATGAGCGGATGAAGCAAGGCATTGAGCCAGGCTTTCTCTTGCGGATGGGCAAAAATCCGCTCGCGAAGCAGACGACGATGCAGCGTGCCGTCTGCGGAAATCAGCTCTGGGCCAAAATGTTCTGCAATCGCATCCAGCGCAGGCTTGCCCGGTTCGACGACCTGACGGGCAATAATATCTGCATCAATTATCTGAATTCCGAGGTCAGCAAAGGCATTCGCAACAGTGCTTTTACCACTGCCAATGCCGCCAGTTAAGGCTACTGTATACCTCATAATCTCGCTTCCCGGGAATTCGCTATGATAATCAATTGGTTAAAAGTTGAACGTACACTGGCGACGATGACTCAGAGATCGACTGCCGTTCGCCAGGTAAATTTATGGGATTGTAGCGTAAAAAAAGAGAATTTCGCAGTCTTGCGCGGCATTGATTAGTGCGTATGATAGCGTCACTGGAGTTGCGCTCTCATACTAATAGCCCTTAACCCCAGGAATCCGCACATGCGTATTGAAGAAGATCTGAAGTTAGGTTTTAAAGACGTTCTTATCCGCCCTAAGCGTTCTACCCTTAAAAGTCGTTCCGATGTTGAGCTGGAACGTCAATTCACCTTTAAACACTCAGGTCAGACCTGGTCCGGCGTTCCTATTATTGCGGCAAACATGGATACCGTCGGCACATTCGCGATGGCAACGGCCCTCGCCTCTTTCGACGTTCTGACCGCCGTTCATAAGCATTACACCGTTGAAGACTGGGCGGCCTTTGTTGGCGCGGCGTCGGCCAATGTGCTCAAGCACGTTATGGTCTCTACCGGTACGTCTGATGCGGACTTCGAAAAGACCCAACAGATCCTGGCGCTGAATCCGGCACTGAACTTCGTCTGCATCGATGTCGCAAACGGCTATTCTGAACACTTTGTCCAGTTCGTATCGAAAGCGCGTGAAGCCTGGCCGACCAAAACCATTTGCGCCGGTAATGTGGTGACGGGCGAAATGTGTGAAGAACTGGTTCTGTCTGGCGCGGATATCGTTAAAGTCGGGATTGGTCCGGGTTCTGTCTGCACCACCCGTGTGAAAACCGGTGTCGGTTATCCGCAACTGTCTGCGGTGATCGAATGTGCTGATGCGGCGCATGGTCTGGGCGGAATGATTGTCAGCGATGGTGGTTGCACCATGCCTGGCGATGTGGCGAAAGCGTTCGGCGGCGGCGCAGATTTCGTGATGCTCGGTGGTATGCTGGCCGGTCACGAAGAAAGCGGCGGTAAAGTCGTTGAAGAAAACGGCGAAAAATTCATGCTGTTCTACGGTATGAGTTCCGAATCCGCCATGACCCGTCATGTCGGCGGCGTTGCGCAGTATCGTGCTGCGGAAGGTAAAACCGTCAAACTGCCGCTGCGTGGCCCGGTAGAGAACACCGCGCGTGATATTCTTGGCGGCCTGCGTTCTGCCTGTACCTACGTTGGTGCCTCTCGCCTGAAAGAACTGACCAAACGTACGACGTTTATCCGGGTTCAGGAACAAGAAAACCGCGTTTTCAATAGCCTGTAATCTCCTGTACTGGCGCTGCATTCAGCGCCAGTTCTGCTTTCGATTTCCCTTCGTTATCCCACTCCACTCATCGCATCGCCCAGATGAAAAATCGGCAAATACATTGCCACGACCAGCGTGCCGATGATAAGCCCGGTAATCACCAGCAGCGCTGGTTCCAGTAACGCCGCCAGGTTATCAGCCATTGTCTGAGTATGTTCATCATGATGTCGGGCAAGATTGTGCAGCATGGTATCCAGCGAGCCTGAGGCTTCACCCGTCCTGACCAGTTGCAAGCACAGCGGGCTGAATTCTTCCGCATTTTTCAGTGCCTGCCAGACGGGAACGCCGGTACTGATATCGTGCTGTACCTGTGCCAGACGCAGTGCCCAGTAGGGGCACTGAATCGTCTCTTTCACGCTCTCAAGCGCGGGTAAAAATGCGATTCCCGCCGTCTGCGTCAGCGCGAGAATGGTAAAGATTTGCGTGAGCTTCTGGCCTCTGATCAACGGTCCCATGACAGGCATGCGGAGTAATCCGCGCTGGCGCAGAATTTGCCAACCGGGCTTTCGGCATAACAGATTGTTGGCCGCGATCAGCATGATGGTCATCAGGACAATCAGCCCGCCCCAGCGTTGACTCCAGTCGGCAAACGCGATGATCCCCTGGGTGAGTGCAGGCAGCGGCGTGTTAAAGGTTCGGTAAATGGCGGCAAATTCGGGCAGAACAAAGTGGAGCATCGCCAGCACCACCATCACCGCCATTGTTAAAATAATGATGGGGTAACGCAGCGCTTTTTTGACCTTATCGGTGAGTTGTTTCTGTGCCTTCTGCTGTCGGGCGAGTTCAAAGCAGCATTCATCCAGTTTCCCGGTCAGTTCACCGGTGCGTATCATCGCCTGATACAGCGGCGGAAAAACGTCAGGCCATTGCGCCAGCGCGCTGGAGAGCGGCGTACCGTGCTCCAGTTCTTGCGCAAGACCCCTCAACAGGGCTTGCCATTGCTTGCTGGGTTGCTGTCCGGCAAGCAGTTCCAGCCCTTCGGAGAGTGTTAAACCCGCCTTTAGCAGCGTTGCGAGTTGGTGAATCACTTCTGTGCATTGGTCACTGCGCCAGAGCGCTCGCTTCACGCGTAGGGATTTCACACGCAGTGGCGTTACCTGACGCTGTTCCAGTTCCTGCATCAGCAGGAGTCGATTTTCTGCCCAATTGGTTCCCTCTCCGGGCAGTCCATCGCGATTCATCCCCTGCCAGTACCACAGTTGTTTAGTGGTCATTTGGCATACCCAGAATACGCACCAGTTCTTCAAAGGTCGTCAGTCCTTGATCGACGGCGCGACACCCGCTTTCAAAGAGTGTGCTCATTCCTGCCTGTTTCGCATGGGCTTCCAGCGTTGCCACTGAGGCGTCGTTGGCAATCTGATGACGCAGTTCGGCCGCGATCGCGAGCAGTTCAAATAGCGCAGTGCGACCATAGAATCCGTGATAGCAGTGTTCACAGCCAACCGCTTGCCAGCGGGGTAGCGGCGTGGGATACCATGCTGGGGGCAAACGAATCGGATCGTCGATAAGCCGCCGGCAGTATGGACACAGCTTTCTGACCAGCCGTTGTGCCACGACCAGGGTTAACGCAGAAGAGAGCATCCAGCGGGCCACGCCCATCTGTTGCAAGCGCACCAGCGCTTCGCAGGTTGAGTTGGTATGCAGCGTGGAAAGTACTAGATGCCCGGTCTGTGCGGCTTTAATAGCAATTTCTGCGGTTTCGCCGTCGCGGATCTCGCCCACCATGATGACATCGGGATCCTGACGTAGTAGTGCCCGCAATACGCCCTGAAAGGTCAGCCCGGCACGCGGATGGATCTGCGTCTGATTGATACCGTCGAGGGGAATTTCCACGGGATCTTCAACGCTACACAGGTTCACCTCCGGCGCGTTTCGTGTTTGCAACGCGCTATAAAGGGTTACCGTTTTACCGCTGCCCGTGGGGCCGGTGACGAGGATCAGCCCTTGTGGTTGTTGCAGGGCGTCGATGAAGACAGATAGCTGCGTGTCGTGCATACCCAGCATGGAGACATCCAGAGCCTGATTCACCTGATGCAGCAACCGCAGCACCACTTTTTCGCCATAACGGCAGGGAAGGGTGGCGATACGAAACGAGACGGCAGCGCCGTTTAGCTCAACGGTGAATTGCCCATCCTGCGGTAGGCGGTGCTCCGCAATATCCAGATGGCTTAACACTTTCAGGCGTGCTGTCAGGGCAATGCCGGTCTCTTTGGCAATATCGGGTAAGCTATGCAGCACACCGTCCACCCGTAAGCGGAGGCGAACGTGATGCTCTGCGGGTTCTATGTGGATGTCTGAGGCCCGTTTCGCCAGCGCGCTCTGTAATGTCTTATCCAGCAAAACCGCAGCGCTGACGCTGTTTTCAGGAACCACTGACGGCAGCGTGGATGAGGACGGATGCTGGTGTTGCTCCATCTGCTGACGCGTCCAGCAGGCAATCTCAATGCGGCGAGTCGTGGCGAAATGCAGGGCGTCCAGCAGTTCGTGAGAAGGGGCATCTTCGACGGCAATGTGTACCGTATCGTTATTCGCATTCAGTAATATTCCCTGGTAGCGCTGACATAGCGCGCTGAGTTGCGTCGTGTTCATTGCGCTTCCTTAGTGGCTATCAAAGCGAAAGACGTCTTCGCAGGCCTGTTTTAATGTGCCGTCATTCTGGATGTTGCAGCTACGTGTCCAGCCCGTAATGCCCTCTGCTTTGTCCCACCCTGGCGTCATGATGACGCTAAGTCCGTTCAGGCTTTCCTGGCCGGTAAGAGAAACCACCCCATTCTCAATGCTCATTTCTGAGACATAGCGTGTCGTCGTTGCCGAGGGAATACCGTTGATTCCTGCGTCGCAGGTGTCCGTACCGCCATGCTCCAGGGCGCAGAGTTCGACGGCGGTGCGGTAGGGGACAAAAGTTTGCAGCATGTCGGTCAGCGCCGCTTTGCGCAGATAGTTTTGATAGGCCGGAATGCCGATGGCGCTGAGGATAGCGATAATGCCGATCACGACCATCAGTTCAATAAGGGTAAATCCGCGTTGTTTATCCATTGTTCGCTCCTTGAGTGAGTGGACGTCACTGTGGCAAACGCGGGTGCGGCGGGCGAGCGGCAAAAAATGAATCAGGAAGGAGGGTTCAGAGGAATGTTATCGGTTTGCAGTCGTCAGCAATGTTGTTGCGAGGCACGACGAGAATTTTAGTGACGGGAAGGGGCAAGCAGGCCCGATAAGCAGTACGCGATCGGGCCATATAATGATTAAGCGTTAGCGAAGCGCATGGACAGGTCGAGCGCCCGGAGGTGCTTGGTGAGAGCGCCCACGGAGATAAAGTCGACGCCGGTTTCGGCAAATTCACGCAGCGTTTTGTCCGTCACGTTGCCAGAAACTTCCAGTCGCGCCTGGCCGTTGGTCCGTTTGACTGCTTCACGCATCTGCGCCGTTTCAAAGTTGTCCAGCATGATGATGTCGGCACCGGCTTTCAGCGCGTCGTCCAGTTCATCCAGATTTTCCACTTCGACTTCCACAGGGACATCCGGATGCAGCCAGAAGGCTTTCTCTACCGCCTGACGCACTGAGCCGGAAGCAATAATATGGTTCTCTTTGATCAGGAACGCATCGGAAAGACCCAGACGATGATTCGCGCCGCCGCCGCATAGCACGGCATATTTCAGCGCGGTACGCAGTCCAGGCAGGGTTTTACGTGTGTCCAGTAGTTGGGTCTTTGTGCCCGCCAGGATATCAACGTACTTACGCACTTCGCTGGCGACACCTGACAGGGTCTGCACGAAGTTCAGCGCGGTGCGCTCGCCGGTCAGCAACACGCGGGAAGGACCGTCGAGCTCAAACAGCGGTTGATTCGCGTTGATGCTGTCGCCGTCATCCACATGCCAGTTGATGCTGACATCGTCGCCAGCCAGTTGAATAAAGACCTCTTCGACCCAGCGTTTGCCACAAAAAACGCCGTCTTCACGGGTGATGACGGTGGCATGAGAACGGGCGTTCTCCGGTAACAGTTGAGTCGTAATATCGTTGCTGGCATCCACTTCACCGCCTAAATCTTCACGCAGCGCCTGGGCGACAACGTTTGGGATATCCAGGTTAATACGTTCCAACAGCGCGTCACGTCGGTAGTCGGGGTTATAGCGGCGAGGCGGCATAAGAAAACTCCAAATTGCTAACGAATCATAAGGTAGAAACATGCTACTCTGATGCGGCTATAAGCACCACTCAAAAGGAGATTCAGCATGTTGTTAGACAAGGGCTGGCTGGCAGAAGCGCGACGCGTTCCTTCTGCGCATTACGATTGCCGCCCGGATGATGAAGTCCCTTCTTTGCTGGTGGTGCATAATATCAGCCTGCCGCCCGGCGAGTTTGGCGGTCCGTGGATTGACGCACTATTCACCGGAACGATTGATCCCAACGTCCACCCTTTTTTTGCCGAAATTGCGCATCTGCGCGTTTCCGCCCATTGTCTGATTCGCCGCGATGGCGAAATCGTTCAGTATGTTCCTTTCGATAAGCGCGCGTGGCATGCCGGTGTGTCGAGCTATCATGGGCGTGAACGCTGCAATGATTTTTCGATTGGCATTGAGCTGGAAGGGACCGACACGCTGGCCTACACCGATGCTCAGTACCAACAACTGGCAGCCGTCACGCGTGCGTTGATAAAGATTTTCCCGGCCGTTGCCGACAACATAACCGGGCACTGTGATATTGCGCCTGAGCGTAAGACCGATCCCGGTCCGGCTTTTGACTGGGCAAGGTTTCGCGCCCTGATCACCGCCTCGTCAGATAAGGAGATGACATGACGCTATTTACGACATTACTGGTGCTGCTCGTCGAGCGCCTGTTTAAGCTGGGCGAACACTGGCAGTTGGATCACCGGTTAGAAGCTTTTTTCCGTCGGGTTAAACGCTTCTCGGTGGCGCGTACGCTGGGGATGATGACGATCGCGATGGTGGTCACGTTCCTGTTACTGCGCGCGCTGGAAGGTTTGTTGTTTAATGTGCCGACGATCGTGGCGTGGATTCTGATCGGGCTGTTGTGTATTGGCGCGGGTAAAGTGCGGATGCACTATCATGCCTATCTTAATGCGGCGGCGCGTGATGATGTACATGCCAGAACGGCGATGGCCAGCGAACTGACGATGATTCATGGCGTCCCGCCGGATTGCAATGAGCGTGAGTTTTTGCGTGAGCTGCAAAACGCGCTACTGTGGATTAACTTCCGTTTTTATATCGCGCCGTTGTTCTGGCTGATCGTCGGCGGTCCGTGGGGGCCGGTTCTGCTGGTGGGCTACGCCTTTCTGCGCTCGTGGCAGTCCTGGCTGGCGCGCTATCAGACGCCACATGAGCGTTTACAGTCCGGCATTGATGGCATTCTTCATGTTCTGGACTGGATCCCGGTACGTCTGGCGGGCGTGGTGTACGCCCTGATCGGGCATGGCGAAAAAGCGCTGCCCGCGTGGTTTGCCTCGCTGGCGGATTTGCATATCTCGCAGTATCAGGTGTTAACGCGCCTGGCGCAGTTCTCGCTGGCACGCGAGCCGCATACCGATAAGATTGAAACGCCGAAAGCGGCGGTTTCTATGGCGAAGAAAACGTCGTTTGCCTTAGTGGTGGTGATTGCCGTGCTGACCATTTATGGCACGTTGATTTAACGAATCAGGACGCCCGGTAAGCAACAGGTTACCGGGCAATCTCTCAAAGCGTATCGGCAGGCGGGATGCCGAAGTCCGGCATCCCGTTTTCATCCCAACGAATTCGCTTCAGGCGGGTATGGCGATTAGGATCGTAGAGCGGATCGCCTTCAATTTCGGTGTAGTTGCGCGCGTGATACACCAGCACGTCGTCGCCCTCCGGCGTTTGGGTAAAGCTGTTGTGCCCGGGCCCATACTGACGATTTTCCTTGCTGGTGGTAAATATCGGATGCGGCAATTTGTGCCAGTTTGCCGGATTCTGCGGATCGGCGTGAATATCAATCCATAACAATCCCATGCAGTAGTTTTCGTCCGTGGCGCTGGCGGAGTAGCTGATGAACAGCCTGTCACCGTGGCTTAACACCGCTGGCCCTTCATTGACCCAAAAACCCCGACACTCCCAGTCGTACTCCGGCTTGCTGAGCATCACTGGCTGGCCTTTAATCGTCCAGGGATTTTCCAGCTCCGCCAGATAAATGTTGGAATTCCCGGTGATGTCGGGCGATTTTTGCGCCCACAGATACCATTGCTTTCCCTGATGGCGAAACGTTGTGGCATCGAGTGCAAAGGTATCAAACGGCGTTTTCACCTGACCTTTTTCGACCCAGTTACCGGTGAGCGGATCGGTATGCGTGCACTCCAGCGCGTACATCCGGTGCTGAAACATGCCCAGTTTGTCGAGCGCCTGTGTATGGGCGGCGGCAAAGTAGATGACCCATCTGCCGTCGAGGTGATGTATTTCCGGTGCCCAGATAAGTTCGCTCATCGGACCGTGTTCGGGTTTGCGCCAGACGACAACGGGCGTTGCCGTGCGCAATCCTTCCAGTGAATCCGCCCGGCGGATTTCCAGCCGGTCATATTCCGGCACGGAGGCAATAAAATAGTAGTCGCTGCCGTCACGCAGGATAAACGGATCGGCGCGTTGTTCAATAAACGGGTTGGGCCAGTTTTGCATCAGGCTTTCCTTACGGTTTCAGTGGCGTTCAGTTCCTGATAATCATTGAGTTCGCGGTAGTTGGCGCGGCGTTTTTCCAGATCGTTCTGAATCTGTTTCATCAGTTCCCGGTCAACTTTCAGCAGACGCACTACGCCGGCGGTAATCAGGTATCCGATACCCGGAATTACGGTAAAGAGCAGCACGATGCCGTTGATGGCGGAATCGCTTTGCGCTTTCGCCCCTGCATCGTAGCCGTACCATGAGAGCAGAAAGCCGACCATCGCGCCGGCAATCGCCAGACCGAGCTTCAGGAAGAACAGGTTGCCGGAGAAGCTGATACCGGTAATACGTTTGCCCGTTTTCCATTCGCCGTAGTCGTCAACATCCGCCATCAGCGACCAGTGCAGCGGCGACGGGATCTGATGCAGAATATTGAGCAGGAAGTAGAGCGCCACAATCAGCATCGTGGCTTTGGGATCGAAGAAGTAAAACGCGCAGGAGAAAAGGGCCAGCGCGATATTGGTCCAGAAGAACACCTTCAGCTTGCACCAGCGGTCGGTCAGCACTTTTGCCAGCACGCTGCCGATCATCATGCCGACAACGCCGAGGCTGATAAAAAGCGTGGCGAAGTGGGTGCTTTGCCCCATTACCCAGGTGACGTAGTACATGGTTGCCGCCATGCGGATGAAGCCCGGGCAGACGTTGCACAGCGTCAGCAGCAGAATGCGTACCCACTGGTCGTTTTTCCACACGTCTTTGAAGTCATTCTTCATGTCGTCGTGAGTGGGAACGGCAGGGCGCACGCGCTCGCGAACGGTGGCAAAACAAAACAGGAACATGCACATGCCGATAATGGCCAGCACGGTCATCGCCAGTTGATATCCCTTCGCTTTGTTATCACCGCCAAACCAGTCAACCATGGGCAGCAGGGTGAGCGACAACAGCAACGTCGCGATGCCGACCAGCACAAAGCGGTAAGACTGACAGGCCACACGCTCTTTCGGGTCGTTGGTGATCACGCCGCCCAGCGAGCAGTAAGGAATATTGATTGCCGTATAGGTAATCGATAACAGGAAGTAAGTGACAAACGCATAGATAACCTTGCTGTTATAAGTCCACTCCGGGGTGGTGAACATCAGAATGCTGAACAGCGCGTAGGGGAAGGCAATCCACAGTAGCCACGGACGAAAACGGCCATATTTGCTTTGGGTCCGGTCGGCAATGGCGCCCATAATGGGATCGGTAACGGCATCGATAACGCGTACTGACAGTAATAACACCCCTACCAGCGCCGGGGCGAGACCAAAAATATCTGTGTAAAAATAGTTAACAAACAGCATGATAGCGCCAAAGATGATGTTGCATCCGGCATCGCCCATGCCATAACCAATCTTTTCTCTTACCGACAGTTTACCTGTATCCATTGCGATGTCTCTCCATCAAGGTGATGGAAATAATTATTCGTCTGCTATCGATTATTTGCGTTGCAGGATAGCGCCGCGAACATGGACGAAATGGCTACAGGAGGAAAAGTGTGAGGCAGGTAACAACCCTCACCCAGGACGGGTGAGGGTCCGAGGGATTAATGCGCTTTCGCTGTCTTTGCGGTTTTCTGTTTGCACAGGTAACCGATACCTAAAACAACCAGCCATACCGGGATCAGGTAGACCGAAATCGCCATACCCGGTGTTATCAGCATAATCACCAGTACGGCCGCCATGAAGAGCAGGCAGACCCAGTTACCCAACGGATAGAACAGCGCCGGGAAGCGAGTCTTCACTCCCTGTTGCTGCTTGGCGCGGCGGAACTTGATGTGTGCAAGACTGATCATCGCCCAGTTGATCACCAGTGCGGAGACCACCAGCGCCATCAGCAGACCGAAGGCGGATTCCGGTGCCATGTAGTTGATCAACACGCACAGTGCTGTCACCAGCGCCGAGACGATGATGGTATTCACCGGCACGCCGCGTTTGTCGATAGTGAGCAGGATTTTTGGGGCGTTACCCTGTTGCGCCAGACCAAACAGCATGCGGCTGTTACAGTAAACGCAGCTGTTGTACACCGACAGCGCCGCCGTCAGAACCACAACGTTCAGCGCGTTTGCGACGAAAGTATCGCCGAGCTCGTGGAAGATCAGGACAAACGGGCTGGTGTCGGCAGTGACGCGCGTCCACGGCAGCAGGGAAAGCAGAACGGCCAGTGAACCCACATAGAAGATCAGAATACGGTAGATAACCTGGTTGGTGGCTTTGGGGATGCTCTGCTCCGGGTTATCGGCTTCGGCGGCGGTGATACCGACCAGCTCAAGCCCACCGAAAGAGAACATGATAATTGCCATCATCATCACCAGCCCGGTCATGCCGTGAGGCAGGAAACCGCCCTGTTCCCACAGGTTACGTACGGTCGCCTGCGGGCCGCCGTTGCCGCTGAACAGCAACCAGCCGCCGAAGATGATCATCGCCACCACGGCGATGACTTTAATAATGGCAAACCAGAACTCCATCTCACCAAACACTTTTACGTTGGTCAGGTTGATGGCGTTGATAGCGATAAAGAAGACGGCTGCCGAAACCCAGGTGGGGATCTCCGGCCACCAGAACTGAATGTACTTACCGACGGCGGTCAGTTCCGCCATCGCGACCAGCACGTACAGCACCCAATAGTTCCAGCCCGACGCAAAGCCTGCAAAACTCCCCCAGTACTTGTAGGCAAAGTGACTGAACGAACCGGCAACTGGCTCCTCAACCACCATCTCACCCAACTGACGCATAATAAGGAAGGCAATAAAACCCGCTATCGCATAACCCAGAATAATACCGGGGCCTGCGGACTGGATAACGGAGGCGCTTCCCAGGAACAAGCCTGTTCCTATCGCGCCGCCCAGCGCGATAAGCTGGATATGGCGGTTCTTAAGGCCGCGCTTTAGCTGCTCGCCGTGCTGCTGACTGTCCATCATGAAACCTCGTGTGTGGTTTACTCTTCAGATTTCAGGCTGCCGCCGAAGACGACCCGAACTATTTGAGTAATTATTATTTGTACTACGCAGTGATGCGTGTGTAAGTTTGCAATTCCGTCTGTTGTATTATTATGTTTACAGCAAAGGTTTTTAAAATGTCGCCGAAACTCTTTTGTCCGGATCAGAATAATGGTATGCGGCGGGGAATGCACCTGCTTTGTGAATGGATGATGACGAGTTGAATAAAAAGAGAGCAGTTGTGTGTCCCTCCTCTTACCTCCTGATAACACTTCCGTTAGCTGTAAAATGACTATTTATGATTAATGCTTGCATAAAAATGCATCTGAATCGGTTCAACCAGGATTTTTCTTCGTTTCAATAAGGTTAAAACTACCTCGAGGGTGGTAAATTTAACATTTGTGCATAGTTACATGTTTGAAACGTTATTTCTGTGATGTTGTTAAAATGTGCCTGGTTTACTGATTTCAATCAAAACCTGTATGGACATAAGGTGAATACTTTGTTACTTTAGCGTCACAGATATGAAATTGGTAAGACCAATTGACTTCGGGCAAATGGCTTAAGACAGGACATCATGGCCTACAGCAAAATCCGCCAACCAAAATTATCCGATGTGATTGAGCAACAACTGGAGTTTTTGATTCTCGAGGGTACACTGCGCCCAGGCGAAAAACTCCCACCGGAACGCGAACTGGCGAAACAGTTCGACGTCTCCCGTCCCTCCTTGCGTGAGGCGATTCAACGTCTCGAAGCGAAGGGATTGCTGCTTCGTCGCCAGGGCGGCGGCACTTTTGTTCAGAGTAGCCTGTGGCAGAGCTTTAGCGATCCACTGGTAGAACTGCTCTCCGACCATCCTGAATCCCAGTTTGACCTGCTTGAGACGCGCCATGCGCTGGAAGGCATTGCTGCATACTACGCAGCGCTGCGCAGTACCGATGAAGACAAAACACGCATTCGTGAACTGCACCATGCCATTGAACTGGCGCAAGAGTCAGGTGACCGCGATGCTGAGTCCGATGCGGTCCTCCAGTATCAAATTGCTGTCACCGAAGCGGCACACAATGTGGTTTTACTCCATCTGCTAAGGTGTATGGAACCCATGCTGGCCCAGAACGTTCGTCAGAACTTCGAGTTGCTCTATTCGCGTCGCGAGATGCTTCCGCTGGTGAGTGGTCACCGCACCCGTATTTTCGAAGCGATTATTGCCGGTAAGCCAGAAGAGGCGCGTGAAGCATCACATCGCCACCTGGCGTTTATCGAAGAAATTCTGCTCGACCGAAGTCGTGAGGAGAGCCGCCGTGAACGCGCCTTACGTCGTCTGGAGCAGCGAAAGAATTAGTGATTTTTCTGGTGGCTCGTTAGCCAGAAGATGTTGTAAATCAAGCGCTACTCTAAAGCGCGGCAACTAAACGCAGAACCTGTCTTATTGAGTTCTCTGGCGAGAGTTCAATGGGACAGGTTCCAGATAACTCAACGTATTAGATAGATAAGGAATACCCCCATGTCAGAACGTTTCCCAAATGACGTGGATCCGATCGAAACTCGCGACTGGCTACAGGCGATCGAATCGGTCATCCGTGAAGAAGGTGTTGAGCGCGCTCAGTATCTGATTGACCAGCTTCTTTCTGAAGCCCGCAAAGGCGGCGTGAAAGTAGCGGCAGGTACTGGGGCAAGCAATTACATCAACACTATTGCCGTTGAAGATGAGCCGGAATACCCGGGCAATCTGGAGCTGGAGCGTCGAATTCGTTCTGCTATCCGTTGGAACGCCATCATGACCGTGCTGCGTGCGTCTAAAAAAGACCTCGAGCTGGGCGGCCACATGGCATCCTTCCAGTCTTCTGCGACGGTGTACGATGTTTGCTTCAACCATTTCTTCCGCGCCCGCAATGAGCAGGATGGCGGCGACCTGGTTTACTTCCAGGGTCATATCTCCCCGGGCATTTACGCCCGTGCGTTCCTGGAAGGCCGTCTGACTGAAGAGCAGATGGACAACTTCCGTCAGGAAGTTCATGGCAATGGCCTGTCTTCCTACCCGCACCCGAAACTGATGCCGGAATTCTGGCAGTTCCCGACCGTTTCTATGGGTCTGGGCCCAATCGGTGCTATCTATCAGGCTAAATTCCTGAAATATCTGGAACACCGTGGCCTGAAAGACACCTCCAAACAGACCGTTTACGCTTTCCTGGGCGACGGTGAAATGGACGAACCGGAATCCAAAGGGGCGATCACCATCGCGACCCGTGAAAAACTGGACAACCTGGTCTTCGTCATCAACTGTAACCTGCAGCGTCTGGATGGCCCGGTCACCGGTAACGGCAAAATCGTTAACGAACTGGAAGGCATCTTCGAGGGCGCTGGCTGGAACGTAATTAAAGTGATGTGGGGCGGTCGTTGGGATGAGCTGCTGCGTAAAGATACCAGCGGTAAACTGATCCAACTGATGAACGAAACCGTTGACGGCGACTACCAGACCTTCAAATCCAAAGATGGCGCGTACGTTCGCGAGCACTTCTTCGGTAAATACCCGGAAACCGCAGCACTGGTTGCAGACTGGACTGATGAGCAGATCTGGGCGCTGAACCGTGGTGGTCACGATCCGAAGAAAGTTTACGCGGCACTGAAAAAAGCGCAAGAAACCAAAGGCAAAGCAACGGTAATCCTGGCTCATACCATCAAAGGTTATGGCATGGGTGACACTGCCGAAGGTAAAAACATCGCGCACCAGGTGAAGAAAATGAACATGGACGGCGTGCGTCATATCCGCGACCGTTTCAATGTTCCTGTCACTGACGAGCAGGTTGAAAAACTGTCCTACATTACCTTCCCGGAAGGTTCTGAAGAACACAAGTATCTGCACGAACGTCGCCAGGCGCTGCACGGCTACCTGCCGAGCCGCCAGCCGAACTTCACTGAGAAGCTGGAACTGCCGACCCTGGAAGACTTCGGCGCGCTGCTGGAAGAGCAGAACAAAGAAATCTCCACCACTATCGCTTTCGTTCGTGCCCTGAACGTGATGCTGAAGAACAAATCGATCAAAGACAGACTGGTTCCGATCATCGCCGACGAAGCGCGTACTTTCGGTATGGAAGGTCTGTTCCGTCAGATCGGTATTTACAGCCCGAACGGTCAGCAGTACACCCCGCAGGACCGTGAGCAGGTTGCATACTACAAAGAAGACGAGAAAGGTCAGATTCTGCAGGAAGGGATCAACGAGCTGGGTGCAGGGTCTTCCTGGCTGGCTGCGGCGACCTCTTACAGCACCAACAACCTGCCGATGATTCCGTTCTACATCTACTACTCCATGTTCGGGTTCCAGCGTATTGGCGACCTGTGCTGGGCAGCAGGTGACCAGCAGGCGCGTGGCTTCCTGATTGGCGGGACGTCTGGTCGTACAACGCTGAACGGCGAAGGTCTGCAGCACGAAGATGGTCACAGCCATATTCAGTCTCTGACTATCCCGAACTGTATCTCTTACGATCCGTCTTACGCGTACGAAGTTGCGGTCATCATGCACGATGGTCTGGAGCGTATGTACGGTGAGAAACAAGAGAACGTTTACTACTACATCACCACGCTGAACGAAAACTACCACATGCCAGCCATGCCGGAAGGTGCTGAGGAAGGTATCCGTAAAGGTATCTACAAACTCGAAACCCTGGAAGGTAGCAAAGGTAAAGTTCAGCTGCTGGGCTCCGGTTCTATCCTGCGTCACGTTCGTGAAGCGGCACAGATCCTGGCGAAAGACTACGGCGTGGGCTCTGACGTGTACAGCGTCACCTCCTTCACTGAACTGGCGCGTGATGGTCAGGACTGTGAACGCTGGAACATGCTGCACCCGCTGGAAACGCCGCGCGTTCCGTACATCGCTCAGGTGATGAACGACGCGCCGGCTGTAGCCTCAACTGACTATATGAAACTGTTTGCCGAACAGGTTCGTACTTATGTACCGGCTGATGATTATCGCGTACTGGGTACCGACGGTTTCGGTCGCTCTGACAGCCGTGAAAACCTGCGTCACCACTTCGAAGTGGATGCTTCCTACGTGGTTGTAGCGGCACTGGGCGAACTGGCTAAACGTGGCGAAATCGATAAGAAAGTGGTTGCGGATGCAATTACCAAATTCAACATCGATGCAGAAAAAGTTAACCCGCGTCTGGCGTAAGAGGTAAAAGAATAATGGCTATCGAAATCAAAGTACCGGACATCGGGGCAGATGAAGTTGAAATCACCGAGATCCTGGTCAAAGTGGGCGACAAGGTTGAAGCAGAACAGTCGCTGATCACCGTAGAAGGCGATAAAGCCTCTATGGAAGTCCCGTCTCCGCAGGCTGGCGTTGTTAAAGAGATCAAAGTCTCTGTTGGCGACAAAACCGAGACCGGCGCACTTATCATGATATTCGATTCCGCTGACGGTGCAGCAGCCGCTGCACCTGCTCCGGCAGAAGAGAAGAAAGAAGCGGCTCCGGCTGCGGCACCGGCTGCTGCGGCAGCGAAAGAAGTACACGTACCGGATATCGGCGGCGACGAAGTTGAAGTCACTGAAATCATGGTTAAAGTGGGCGACACCGTTGCGGCTGAACAGTCCCTGATCACCGTTGAAGGCGACAAGGCTTCGATGGAAGTCCCGGCCCCGTTCGCGGGTACCGTGAAAGAGATCAAAATCAACACCGGTGACAAAGTGTCCACCGGGTCGCTTATCATGGTCTTCGAAGTGGCGGGCGCGGCCCCGGCTGCGGCTCCAGCACAGGCGGCTGCTCCGGCAGCGGCGGCGGCACCTGCCGCTTCTGGCGCGAAAGACGTTAACGTACCGGATATCGGCGGTGACGAAGTTGAAGTGACCGAGGTGATGGTGAAAGTGGGCGACAAAGTGGCCGCTGAGCAGTCACTGATCACCGTTGAAGGCGATAAAGCGTCAATGGAAGTCCCGGCGCCGTTCGCGGGTACCGTTAAAGAAATCAAAATCAGCACCGGCGATAAAGTTAAAACCGGCTCTCTGATTATGGTCTTCGAAGTGGAAGGTGCAGCGCCTGCTGCTGCCACGCCACAGCAGGCTCCAGCACCGGCGGCCTCTGCACCTGCACCAGCTGCCGCTGCTCCAGCAGCGAAAGCCGAAGGCAAATCTGAGTTTGCTGAGAACGACGCTTACGTCCATGCGACCCCGCTGATTCGCCGTCTGGCGCGCGAGTTCGGTGTGAACCTGGCGAAAGTGAAGGGTACAGGCCGTAAAGGTCGCATCCTGCGCGAAGACGTTCAGACTTACGTGAAAGACGCTATTAAGCGTGCGGAAGCCGCTCCGGCAGCCGCAGCAGGTGGCGGTATTCCGGGCATGCTGCCGTGGCCGAAGGTCGACTTCAGCAAGTTTGGTGAAATCGAAGAAGTGGAACTGGGCCGCATCCAGAAAATCTCTGGTGCTAACCTGAGCCGTAACTGGGTGATGATCCCGCACGTTACGCACTTCGACAAAACCGATATCACCGATCTGGAAGCGTTCCGTAAACAGCAGAACGCTGAAGCTGAGAAGCGCAAACTGGATGTGAAATTCACCCCGGTGGTCTTCATCATGAAAGCGGTTGCTGCGGCGCTTGAGCAGATGCCACGCTTTAACAGTTCGCTGTCGGAAGACGGTCAGCGTCTGACGCTGAAGAAATACATCAATATCGGTGTGGCGGTTGATACGCCAAACGGTCTGGTTGTTCCGGTCTTTAAAGACGTGAACAAGAAGAGCGTTACCGAACTGTCTCGCGAACTGACGGTTATCTCTAAAAAAGCGCGTGACGGTAAGCTGACCGCGGGCGAAATGCAGGGCGGTTGCTTCACCATCTCCAGCATCGGCGGCCTGGGTACCACCCACTTTGCACCGATTGTGAACGCGCCGGAAGTGGCTATCCTCGGTGTGTCCAAGTCAGCGATGGAGCCGGTGTGGAACGGTAAAGAGTTTGTACCGCGTCTGATGATGCCTATCTCTCTGTCCTTCGACCACCGTGTGATTGACGGTGCTGATGGTGCGCGTTTCATTACCATCATCAACAATATGCTGTCTGACATTCGCCGCCTGGTGATGTAAGCAAAAAAGCCGGCCCGACGGCCGGCTTTTTTCTGGTAATCTCATGATGGTTTTGGGGTTATTGGTGCTAAAGATAAATCGTTGCCGTTTTGTTGTTTCAAAATTGTTAACAATTTTGTAAAATACGGACGGATAGAACGACCCGGTGGACGATGGGCGACAAGACCAGGGATCGCCGGAAATAAATTAAGAGGTCATGATGAGTACTGAAATCAAAACTCAGGTCGTGGTACTTGGGGCAGGCCCCGCAGGTTACTCTGCAGCCTTCCGTTGCGCTGATTTAGGTCTGGAAACCGTAATCGTAGAACGTTACAGCACCCTCGGTGGTGTTTGTCTGAACGTCGGCTGTATCCCTTCTAAAGCACTGCTGCACGTTGCGAAAGTTATCGAAGAAGCCAAAGCGCTGGCTGAACACGGTATCGTCTTCGGCGAGCCGAAAACCGATATCGACAAAATTCGTACCTGGAAAGAAAAAGTAATCACTCAGCTGACCGGTGGTCTGGCGGGTATGGCAAAAGGCCGTAAAGTGAAAGTGGTTACCGGTCTGGGTAAATTCACCGGGGCGAACACCCTGGAAGTTGAAGGTGACAACGGCAAAACCGTGATCAACTTCGACAACGCGATCATCGCGGCGGGTTCCCGTCCGATCCAGTTGCCGTTCATTCCGCATGAAGATCCGCGTGTATGGGACTCCACCGACGCCCTGGAACTGAAATCCGTACCGAAGCGTCTGCTGGTCATGGGTGGCGGTATCATCGGTCTGGAAATGGGGACCGTGTACCATGCGCTGGGTTCAGAGATTGACGTGGTTGAAATGTTCGACCAGGTTATCCCGGCGGCTGACAAAGACATCGTTAAAGTCTTCACCAAACGTATCGGTAAGAAATTCAACCTGATGCTGGAAACCAAAGTGACTGCCGTTGAAGCGAAAAAAGACGGTATTTACGTTTCCATGGAAGGCAAAAAAGCCCCGGCTGAAGCACAGCGTTATGACGCGGTGCTGGTCGCCATCGGTCGTGTACCGAACGGTAAAAACCTCGACGCGGGCAAAGCTGGCGTGGAAGTGGACGACCGTGGCTTCATCCGCGTTGACAAACAGTTGCGCACCAACGTGCCGCACATCTTTGCTATCGGCGATATCGTCGGTCAGCCAATGCTGGCGCACAAAGGTGTTCACGAAGGTCACGTTGCCGCTGAAGTTATCGCCGGCATGAAACACTACTTCGATCCGAAAGTGATCCCATCCATTGCTTACACTGAACCAGAAGTGGCGTGGGTAGGTCTGACGGAGAAAGAAGCGAAAGAGAAAGGCATCAGCTATGAAACCGCCACCTTCCCGTGGGCTGCTTCTGGCCGTGCTATCGCTTCTGACTGCGCAGACGGTATGACCAAACTGATTTTCGACAAAGAAACTCACCGTGTGATCGGTGGTGCGATTGTCGGCACCAACGGCGGCGAACTGCTGGGTGAAATTGGTCTGGCGATCGAAATGGGTTGTGATGCAGAAGATATCGCGCTGACCATCCATGCGCACCCGACTCTGCACGAGTCTGTTGGTCTGGCGGCAGAAGTGTTCGAAGGTAGCATCACTGACCTGCCGAACGCGAAAGCGAAGAAGAAGAAGTAATCTTCAGCCTTCCAGCGACAAAAAAAGCGGCGTAAATGCCGCTTTTTTTATGCCTGTCACTCCACCGGTTTCCAGGGATCGTGTGGCGTAAATTTTTCTATGGCGATGGCTTTTAGCCCACTATCTTCCCCCAAATCCGTCTGATACACGCGGTCATCCTGGCTTACCATAAAGCTCATCACGCCTGTTTCACCCCAGCTGACGGGCCAGGCGAACAGCGCGAACCCTTTCTCGTTGTCGCTGGCAATAATGCGAAAATAGTAGCCGTGATACCCTTCACCAGGCGAGTCAGGGCTGAAGGCCGGTCCTAACGGGCTTGGCGTTTCGCCGGGTTTTACGGGCCAGTACAAACCATCCTGTTGACCGTTATGGCTGATAATCCGGGTGGCGAAAGCCTGTTTGCGCTGCCAGTAGTCGTACTGGGCATCGACATAGGCACGCATGGCCTGAATCGCCGAGAGTTCATTGCGACCTACCGTTCGCGTGAGGATCTCATCCTGCGCGGCAGACATATCAAAATGCCAGCCCTTGCTTGCCTTCACGATGGGGATGGGCAACTGCCAGTTCTCCTGACCGACGTTCAGATGGGCCACGTTACCTTGCTGCACAATCTGATGGCTGACCTTCCAGTCGCGGTTAAAGCGCGCGACGGCTTCCGGGTCCGCACCTTCCGGGGGTAAAAATTGTCGCCAGTCATCACCTAACAGAGCGGTCAGGTGTGCGTCGTTATTCCCGGCAATCGCACGGGAAAAGGCGTTAGCAGCTTCGTCTGGCGTGGCAAACATCTGCTGGGCGTAGCTCATTAATGGCAACGAGAGCAGCAGGGTGCTTAACAGTATTTTTTTCATTATGGGCTCCCGTTAGCGATGGCGAAATTGATGGTGTTCAGAAGCGCGATCGCGCGCGGGGGCAGGTTGCCCATGGCTGACATTACTCAGACGACGACTTTCCTGACCGCGCTGCTGCTGCGACTGCCAGGTCGGCGACCGACTGTCATTGCCGCTAAGGGCATTTGCCCGGTTTTGCTGGAATACCTGCTGACGCTGCTGTGGTGACGAGGACCCGACGTGCTGACGTACCGTATCCCGCTGCTGTTGTGAGACCGGGTGTTGCTGCGCTTTGGCCCTGAGATCGTCACGATGCTGTTGTTGTGCTGGCGTGGTTGATTGTTTCAACGTCTGCTGTGCACTCTGACGACGTGTGTTGTTGTCGTCATAGCCGCGATAATTATTGCGCTGGGCAACCTGATTCAACTGTTGAGAGGCCGCTTTACGCTGGGCATCGCGCGTTGTCGCAGTGGGTTGCTGAGGCAGCGCTTTAGACGCATCCGGATGACGCTGTTGTAGTTGCGCCATCGCCGCCTGGCGCTGGCTGTCGCGGGAAGCCGTCGCGGCAGGTTGCTGTGTGGCGCTGAGACCGCCGCTGACGTTGGTCGGATGGAAACGCTGCGCCGTTGAGGCGTTTTGATACGGCACTCCGCCGCGATAGGCCGGGTTGTGCTGCCAGGTCATGTTCTGCGTTTTCAGATTCTGCCCGGAGATGCGGTTGAAGTTATTAACGTTGATATTGATGTTATCGCCATTGTGCTGATAGCCATTACCGCCATGACGATCGTCGTCATGATGGTGATCGTCATCGTGGTGATGATCATCGTCATCCCAGTCGATATTGCTGAACAGTGCATAAGTGGTGGCAACGCCAAGGCTGTAGCCGAATCCCTTAACAAAACTCCCGGCAAACTGTTCGCCTGGCGTAGGGGGGAGATATACCGGCGGATACGCGGTGTTGGGCCAGGTACCATAAACCGTGGAAGGGTTATAGCTGGGGACGTACACCACCTGCGGATCGGCAGGTTCAATTTTAATCACCGTGGAGGCCGGTGCCGTAGAAACGGCGCTGGATTGCGTCGTGGAGGCGGTGGCTGAGGGCGCTGGAGTCACGCTCTTTTTCGGCGTGCTGGTTACCGTCTGCTGCGGGGTGGATTTCAGCGAGCCGGTTTGCTGGGCCAGTAAGCGCAGGCGCTGAACTGAATCCATGACATCCTGCGGTTGCGCCAGAAACGCATCACCGAGGTTTTGTACCCACTCCGGATTTTCCCCCATCAGCGTCATGAGTTGCGGAAAGGCAACCAACGACTTCACGCTGGGGTCCCATGGCTGGTTTGCAACCGCCTGAATGGCGGCATCGCCCTGTTGTGTTGGATTATCACGCGACCATTGCACCGCCTGAACGACGTTAGCCGGATAGGTCGCCGCCATCAGAACCTGAGAAAGTAGCGGGTCCGGATAGAGGGCAATCGGCGCAACCCATTGATCGATTTGCGCCGTGGTAAAGCTCGCTTTTGCAACCGGAGCCGGAGGGGCTTCGGCTGGCGCGGGCGGTTGTACCGCGACGGGCGTCGGGGCTTCCGGTGTGCGGCTTTTGACATACAGCATGCCTGAAGCAGCAAGTAGCCCGGCGCTACAGATCAGCGCAAGCACGTGGGGTTTAAAGGGCAACGTCATATTCTTACTCCCGATTTGCCTTGAAATCGCAATGGTCGAAGTGCTGCCACCCGCAGGTGCAGTGTTGCGTGAGTATAAAGAGACGATAGTTTAATTTTTGACTAATCTTGGGATCGGTACAGCAGAGTGATTATAAGAATGCGAAATAGTGTGACGATTCGTAACAGCGATTAATTCCCCGTTTCTGAAATCGAAAAGGGCATTAGACCATCCTTAACGATTCAGCCACTTTTTTATGTTGCTTTTTTGTAAACAGATTAACACCTCACTAAAATCCTGTTATTCTGCCCATTGCGGTACCGGGCATTTACCCTACAAACTGCTGTCTCACAGGAGCGTGAAGAGAATCGCCCATCGATAAAGCGCCGCACTATGACAATGAGAGCGAGGAGAACCGTCGTGCTAGAAGAATACCGTAAGCACGTAGCAGAACGTGCCGCCGAGGGGATTGTGCCCAAACCCTTAGATGCAACCCAAATGGCCGCGCTCGTCGAGCTGCTGAAAGCACCGCCTGCGGGCGAAGAAGAATTCCTGTTAGACCTGTTGATCAACCGTGTTCCCCCAGGCGTCGATGAAGCCGCCTATGTCAAAGCGGGTTTCCTCGCAGCCATCGCTAAAGGCGAAACAACTTCCCCACTGATTACGCCTGAAAAAGCGATTGAATTGCTCGGCACCATGCAGGGTGGTTACAACATCCATCCGCTGATCGACGCCCTGGACGATGCAAAACTGGCGCCGATTGCCGCCAAAGCGCTCTCCCATACTCTGCTGATGTTCGATAACTTCTATGACGTAGAAGAAAAAGCCAAAGCGGGTAACGAATTTGCGAAGCAGGTGATGCATTCCTGGGCTGATGCCGAATGGTTCCTGAGCCGTCCGCCGCTGGCTGAAAAAATGACCGTCACCGTCTTCAAAGTGACCGGTGAAACCAACACCGATGATCTGTCTCCGGCGCCGGATGCCTGGTCTCGTCCGGATATTCCACTTCACGCGTTAGCAATGTTGAAAAACGCCCGTGAAGGCATTGAGCCGGATCAGCCTGGCGTAGTGGGTCCGATCAAACAGATCGAAGCCCTGGCAAGTAAAGGCTATCCGTTGGCTTACGTCGGTGACGTTGTCGGTACCGGTTCTTCGCGTAAATCTGCCACCAACTCCGTGTTGTGGTTTATGGGCGATGACATTCCGCACGTGCCGAACAAACGCGGCGGCGGTCTGTGCCTCGGCGGTAAAATCGCACCTATCTTCTTCAACACCATGGAAGATGCGGGCGCGCTGCCAATCGAAGTTGACGTCAGCAACCTGAATATGGGTGATGTGATTGACGTTTACCCGTTCAAAGGTGAAGTCCGTAACCATGAAACCGGCGAACTGCTGGCGAGCTTTGAACTGAAAACCGACGTGCTGGTAGATGAAGTGCGCGCGGGCGGTCGTATTCCGCTGATCATCGGTCGCGGTCTGACCACCAAAGCGCGTGAAGCGCTGGGCCTGCCGCACAGCGACGTGTTCCGTCAGGCGAAAGATGTGGCGGAAAGCAACCGTGGTTACTCACTGGCACAGAAAATGGTCGGCCGTGCGTGCGGCGTAGCCGGTATCCGTCCGGGCGCGTACTGCGAACCGAAGATGACCTCCGTGGGTTCCCAGGATACCACCGGCCCAATGACCCGTGACGAACTGAAGGACCTGGCGTGCCTGGGCTTCTCTTCTGACCTGGTGATGCAGTCTTTCTGTCACACTGCGGCTTATCCGAAGCCGGTTGACGTCACCACGCACCACACGCTGCCGGACTTCATTATGAACCGTGGCGGTGTGTCGCTGCGTCCGGGCGATGGCGTGATCCACTCCTGGCTGAACCGTATGCTGCTGCCGGATACCGTCGGTACCGGTGGTGACTCCCACACCCGCTTCCCGATCGGGATTTCCTTCCCGGCAGGTTCAGGCCTGGTCGCGTTTGCTGCTGCGACCGGCGTGATGCCGCTGGACATGCCGGAATCGGTACTGGTGCGCTTTAAAGGCAAAATGCAGCCGGGGATTACCCTGCGCGATCTGGTACACGCTATTCCGCTGTACGCGATCAAACAGGGTCTGCTGACCGTCGAGAAGAAAGGCAAGAAGAACATCTTCTCTGGCCGTATTCTCGAAATCGAAGGTCTGCCGGATCTGAAAGTCGAGCAGGCGTTTGAGCTGACCGATGCTTCCGCCGAACGTTCAGCAGCAGGATGTACCATCAAGCTGAACAAAGAGCCGATCGTTGAATACCTGACCTCCAACATTGTTCTGCTGAAGTGGATGATCGCGGAAGGCTACGGCGACCGTCGTACGCTGGAACGTCGTGTGCAGGGCATGGAAAAATGGCTGGCGGAACCTGAACTGCTGGAAGGCGATGCGGATGCTGAATATGCCGCAGTAATCGACATCGATCTGGCCGATATCAAAGAGCCTATCCTGTGCGCGCCAAACGATCCGGATGACGCGCGTCTGCTCTCTGATGTTCAGGGCGATAAAATCGACGAAGTGTTCATCGGTTCCTGTATGACCAACATCGGTCACTTCCGTGCGGCCGGTAAGCTGCTGGATGCGCACAAAGGTCAATTGCCGACGCGTCTGTGGGTGGCACCGCCAACCCGTATGGATGCGGCACAGCTGACCGAAGAAGGCTACTACAGCGTCTTTGGTAAGAGCGGTGCGCGTATTGAAATCCCGGGCTGTTCACTGTGCATGGGTAACCAGGCGCGTGTGGCAGACGGGGCGACGGTGGTATCAACTTCCACGCGTAACTTCCCGAACCGTTTAGGGACCGGTGCGAACGTCTATCTGGCGTCTGCGGAGCTGGCGGCGGTTGCGGCACTGATCGGCAAACTGCCGACGCCGGAAGAGTACCAGACCTATGTGGCGCAGGTCGATAAAACGGCAGTCGACACCTATCGTTATCTGAACTTCGACCAGCTTTCTCAGTACACTGAGAAAGCAGACGGTGTGATTTTCCAGACAGCGGTGTAATGCGCTAACGCATTTCGCGTAAAAACGCATCAATGCCCGGAGAAGCGCGCTTCTCCGGGCATTTTTATTTCCATTCCTTATACGCGATCCGCTTTTTTTCTGCGCCCAGGCTGCGATAATTAAAACAAGGCGCAATGCGGTAATGGCGCATTGCCGGGAGCAGAGGATTACATTATGGATTACGAATTTCTGCGCGATGTTACCGGAGTGGTCAAGGTGCGCATGTCCATGGGTCACGAAGTGGTCGGGCACTGGTTTAATGAAGAAGTGAAAGAAAACCTGGCCCTGCTGGACGAAGTGGAACAGGCGGCACACGCGGTGAAAGGCAGCGAACGTTCCTGGCAACGGGCGGGGCACGAATATACGCTCTGGATGGATGGCGAAGAGGTGATGATCCGCGCCAATCAGCTGGAGTTTACCGGCGACGAAATGGAAGAGGGGATGAGTTACTACGATGAAGAGAGCCTGTCGCTGTGTGGCGTTGAGGATTTTCTTCAGGTGGTAAACGCATACCGGGAATTTCTGCGTCAATCCTGAGTTATTTCAATCATCAATGAAGCCGGGCGTCTGCGTCCGGCTTTTTTTTTGCAGAAAAATGATTGGTTGATTTTTATTAATCATTTTAAAACTGTGATCTGGCGCGTTTGTGATCTAAAATTGATTAAATATAATCGCTATGATTTTTTTTAATCACAACATAACAACAGGCGGGAAGACCATGAACATCAAAAAGGCAATAGAACGCATACCCGGCGGCATGATGGTCGTGCCATTGGTTATCGGTGCCATTATTAATACCTTTGCCCCGCAGGCGCTGGAAATCGGCGGCTTTACCACCGCGCTGTTTAAAAACGGCGCTGCGCCGTTGATCGGCGCATTCCTGCTGTGTATGGGCGCAGGGATCAGCGTAAAAGCAGCGCCTCAGGCTTTGCTGCAAGGGGGCACGATCACCCTGACCAAGTTGCTGGTGGCCATCGCGATCGGCCTGGGGGTTGAACACCTGTTCGGAGCGGAAGGGATCTTTGGCTTAAGCGGCCTGGCCATTATTGCCGCCATGAGCAACTCGAACGGGGGGCTGTACGCGGCGTTAGTCGGTGAGTTCGGCAACGAACGTGATGTCGGCGCAATCTCTATTCTGTCTCTTAATGACGGTCCGTTCTTTACGATGATCGCGCTGGGTGCCGCAGGGATGGCCAACATTCCAATTATGGCGCTGGTGGCGGTACTGGTTCCCCTGGTGGTCGGCATGATCCTCGGTAATCTCGATCACAACATGCGTGACTTCCTGACCAAAGGCGGACCGCTATTGATTCCGTTTTTTGCCTTTGCGCTCGGCGCCGGCATCAACCTTGAAATGCTGTTGCAGGGCGGTCTGGCGGGCATTCTGCTTGGTGTACTGACCACGTTCATTGGCGGTTTCTTTAACATCCGCGCAGACCGTCTGGTGGGAGGAAGCGGGATTGCCGGAGCGGCAGCCTCCAGTACCGCCGGTAACGCCGTCGCGACGCCACTGGCTATTGCCCAGGCCGATCCTTCATTGGCGGAAGTCGCCGCCGCTGCCGCGCCGCTGATTGCCGCCTCCGTGATTACCACTGCGATCCTGACCCCGATCCTCACCTCGTGGGTGGCCAAAAAGCAGGCGCGTCAGGTTGCTCAGGAGAATAAAGCATGAAAATGATCGTTATCGCCGATGATTTTACGGGCTCTAACGATACCGGCGTGCAACTGGCAAAAAAAGGCGCACGTACGGAGGTGATGCTCACCCCGGCACAGAAGCCTTCACGGCGTGCCGATGTGCTGGTTATCAACACAGAGAGCCGGGCAATCCCAGCGGCGCAAGCCGCGCAGGCGGTTCAACAGGCGTTAGTCCCCTGGTGTGAAGGGGCCGCCACGCCGCTGGTGTATAAAAAAATCGATTCTACGTTTCGTGGCAACGTGGGGGCCGAGGTAACTGCGGCGATGCGCGCCGCCAACCGGAAACTGGCCGTGATTGCCGCAGCAATCCCCGCCGCAGGGCGCACGACGCGTGATGGACTGTGCCTGGTCAATGGAACACCGCTACTGGAGACTGAATTTGCCAGCGATCCCAAAACGCCGATTATCTCTTCGCGCATTGCGGAACTGGTCACGCTGCAAAGTGACATTCCGGTGCATGAAGTGTCGCTCGACGATGTCCGACAGGGACGACTGAGCGCGCGGTTAGTCGCTTTCGCGGCAGAAGGTGAGTGCATGGTGGTAGTGGATGCGGTTGATGACCGCGATTTGTCGCTGATTGCGCATGCCGTCTGCGAGCAGGAGGTACTGCCGTTACTGGTCGGTGCCGCCGGGCTTGCCAATGCCCTACCCGTCAGAATGTTCATGCAGGAAAAGCAGGAGCTTCCGGTGCTGGTTGTCGCGGGTTCGATGAGTGAAGCCACGCGGCGTCAGGTAGACAAAGCGCTGTGTCAGGACAGGGCGAAGGTTGTCGATATCGATGTTTCACGGTTGGCCTCTGCCCATTTCGAACAGGAAATTGCGTCCGTCGTGGAGCAGGCCTGCACGCTGTTGAGCCGCCAGCACCATACGATTTTACGTACCAGCCGGTGTGCGCAAGACCGGCAGATGATCGACACGCTGTGTGCCAGCGTGGGGATGCGTCGTCAGGCGCTTGGCGAACGGTTGAGCCAGCGTCTTGGGACAATCACGTTGCACATTATTGAGCAGGCGCGCATTGGCGGTCTGTTCCTGACCGGGGGGGATATCGCGACCGCTGTTGCCAGTGCGCTGGGGGCGGAAGGCTATCGCATTCAACGCGAGGTGGCCCCCTGTATTCCGTGCGGAACGTTTGTGAACAGCGAGATTGACGATCTGCCGGTGATCACCAAAGCGGGCGGATTCGGCTCCGACAGTACCCTTTGTGATGCGCTTTATTTTATTGAGGAGATGTACAGTGGTAACTAAAACAATTGCGATTACGATGGGCGACCCCGCGGGGATCGGTCCGGAAATTATTGTTAAAGCGCTCAGCGAAGATGAACTTAACGGCGCGCCGCTGGTGGTGGTGGGATGCCTGCAAACTCTGAAGCGGCTGCAGGCCAATGGTCTGGCTGAAGGCGTGACGTTCCGCGCCATTACGCGGGTTGCGGATGCCCGATTCGCGCCTGGCATCATTCATGTGATTGATGAACCGCTGGCGCAACCGGAGGCGCTGGAGCCGGGCAAAGTACAGGCGCAGGCGGGCGATCTGGCCTATCGCTGCGTAAAACGGGCGACGGAACTGGCGATGAAAGGCGACGTCCACGCCATCGCCACCGCACCGTTGAACAAAGAAGCGCTGCATCTTGGTGGACACAATTTCCCGGGACACACCGAGCTGCTGGCGACGCTGACGGAAAGCCGCGATTACGCGATGGTGCTTTATACCGATAAGCTGAAAGTCATTCATGTTTCCACCCACATCGCCCTGCGTAAGTTCCTCGATACCCTGAACGGTCAGCGTGTGGAGACCGTGATTGGCATCGCTGATACCTTCCTCAAGCGCGTAGGGTATGCGCATCCACGTATTGCGGTGGCAGGGGTGAACCCGCATGCCGGTGAGAACGGATTGTTTGGCGATGAGGAGATTCGCATTGTCGGACCGGCGATTGAGCACATGAAGGCGAAGGGGATGGCGGTTTATGGCCCATGCCCGCCGGATACGGTGTTTTTACAGGCGTATGAAGGTCAATATGACATGGTGGTGGCGATGTACCACGACCAGGGCCATATCCCGCTGAAGCTGCTGGGTTTTTATGATGGCGTCAATATCACGGCGGGTTTGCCGTTTATCCGCACCTCTGCCGATCACGGAACGGCGTTTGATATCGCCTGGACGGGAAAAGCAAAATCTGAGAGCATGGCCGTATCGATTAAACTGGCAATGCAACTGGCGTAATTTCCTGTTATGAAAGGACAACACCGTCTGGATAAGATTGTGGCGTATTTGAAAAATCATACGCTGGTTACCGTGGAGCAACTGGTGGATGCCGTTGATGCATCTCCGGCAACGATACGACGCGATCTGATCAAACTGGATGAACAAGGTGTGATCAGCCGCAGCCACGGCGGTGTTGCGTTACGGCGCTTTGAACCTGCACAACCGACGACTAACGAGAAGCAACTGCGATCGCCCGCTGAAAAAAGGGCGATTGCGCGTTATGCGGCTTCGATGGTACATGCGGGCGATGCCGTGGTGCTCGATGCCGGCACCACCATGCTGGAGCTGGCAAAATGTTTAACCCATCTTCCTCTCAGAGTGATCACCGTTGATCTGCATATCGCCCTGTTTTTATCCGAGTTTCGCCAGATAGAGGTCACGATTGTCGGTGGGCGGATTGATGATAGCAGTCAGTCCTGTATCGGCGAGTTTGGCCGCAAAATGCTGCGCAGCGTCTACCCGGATATCGCCTTTATGAGCTGTAATACCTGGAGTATGGAAAAGGGCGTGACCACGCCGACAGAGGACAAAGCGGGGCTGAAGCAGGAAATTATCGCCAACGCCCAACGTAAGGTGTTACTCGCCGACAGCAGCAAATATGGCGCGCATTCCTTGTTTAATGTTGCTTCGCTCAGTCGCTTTACCGACGTTGTGACCGATGTTAATTTACCGCAAGCCGTGCAGGCCGAACTGAAGGCGCAATCCGTCGCCCTGACGCTGGTACAGCCTGAGTAACACCGTAACCGACGTTGGGATAACCCCAGGAGATGAGTGATGGGTAATGAAATACCGCTGAAATATTATGACATTGTGGATGAGTATTCGACGGAGTGTGCGAAACCCGTAGAGGATTCAGAACGTGAACCCCTGGCGCTCTATTTTCAGCTACTGATTACGCGTTTGATGAATAACGAAGAGATCAGCGAAGACGCGCAACAAGAGATGGCCAGCGAAGCCGGCATTGATGCGCTTCGCATTGATGAGATCGCGGAATTCCTTAATCAATGGGGGAATGAATAGTCCCCGTTGAGGTCTATTTGGATAAGGACACGCAATGATGTTCGTCGTGTCCGCGCTTCTTAAGTGTATTAGCTCAGATTTGACCTGGCACCGCTATGGCACAGATCTAAACCTAATCTGACAGGCGGCTCTGTACCAAGAGCGGACATTATAGATGGTATATGTAGAAAGTGAACATGCGTCGATTGTATGATTTAGCAGTCACTTAATTATTGGATAACTCACACAAGTATGGCCGTTGCTTATAGCATACATTTGGTTTCCCTTAAGATTTACAAATGGAAATGTCGTATACTCATAATTTATAGAGGTCATATTAAATGTAAGGAATTTATCTTCAAGATCTAATTTTGTTGAGTGGGCAGGGTATGTTCCTTCATTTTTCATTGTGATAATAAAACCGATAGGGAAAAAATGTAAAGCACAAATAAATGCCACATGTCCTTCGTTCATAAATGCTACACTTTGAGCGGATATGTGCATTCTGTGTGGGTAGAACCAGTAGTAAATATCATGAGTCTCCTCAAAACTTGGATTTTTACCCAATACATAATCCTTTAAAGGTGTATAGAAGGGGCTATCTACGGGTTCTTTTTTACAATCTTCAACGGAAGTTGCTGATAATACGTGTCCAATCATAGCCTTAGTGAAAGATATGCTATCAAAAGGTATTCTAATGAATGGATATACATTCATACCATTCATATATTGACTCAACTGTTCTTTAAAGGAGTTTGCTACATTTTCAATTGCAACATCGAGCCCACCCAACACCTTATTGTTGCAGTGGCTGCAAATAGTTCTGAAATAAGAACCGTTTTTAGCATTTAATGGTTTAACTGGTTCCTGAGTATTAAAAAATTCGCTAACTGTTTTCTGAAGGACAGGACCTAAGGTTATGGCGCACTTTGGAGGGACATGATCTTTTGTGAGCAAGTCATATTTTCCACAAATATTGCAATAACCTTTAGTAATGCCATTGTGCTTCCATCGTTCACTAATTTTTGTCATTTTTATTCCTTCAGTAGCATAAGCTATCTATACCTTTTTTAATCCTATCAAAGATACAACTTAATGTCAGGAAATGATAATGTTTACCTAAGTGATACAATTAACTTCAACTCGTAACAGTCCGCTTCACGCCCTGAGACATTCGACAAGCTTTTTATGGCTTCAGTAAGGGCGAGTGTCTCGCTTCGAGAGCCAGCAAATATTTCGCTTCGTCATAACAGGTTCTGGCCTTCCAGCAGCGGTAAATGAT